>JADFTO010000149.1 GCA_022560215.1 Pseudomonadota bacterium
GTTCCTGCTCACCTTCATGCTGTTCAACATCCTGCCGACGCTGCTGGAAATCGCCCTGGTCTGCGCCGTGCTCTGGAACCTTTACGGTTTCTTGTATGCCTTCGTCGTCTTCGTGACCATGGTGTCCTACATCGCCTGGACGCTGATCGTCACCGAATGGCGGATCAAGTACCGGCGGATCATGAACGAGACCGACTCGGAGGCCAACACCAAGGCCATCGACAGCCTGCTCAACTTCGAGACCGTCAAGTACTTCGGCAACGAGGAACACGAGGCCAGGCGCTTCGACGGGGCCCTTCGCCGCTACGAGACGGCGGCGGTGAAGAGCAAATCCTCGCTCAGCCTGCTCAACGTGGGCCAGGGCGCCATCATCTCCGCCGGGGTCACCGTCGTCATGATCATGGCCGGCTATGGCGTCGTCGCCGGGGCCATGACCATCGGCGATTTCGTGCTGGTCAATTCCTACCTGATCCAGCTTTTCCTTCCCCTCAACTTCCTTGGCTTCGTCTACCGGGAGATCAAGCATTCTCTCACCGACATGGAAACCATGTTCGAACTGTTGCGCCAGCACGCCGAGGTGGAGGACGCCCCCGGCGCCGGCCCCTTGCGCATCGACGGGGGCCGGGTGGTGTTCGAGAACGTGTCCTTCAGCTACGACCCCCGCCGGCCCGTGCTGGAGAACGTCTCGTTCACCGTGGAGCCGGGCAAGACGGTGGCCATCGTCGGCCCCAGCGGATCGGGGAAGTCCACCATCTCGCGGCTGCTCTTCAGGTTCTACGACGTGAACGACGGGCGGGTCCTGATCGACGGCCAGGACATCCGCCAGGTCACGCAGTTGAGCCTGCGCGCGGCCATCGGCATGGTGCCCCAGGACACGGTGCTGTTCAACGACACCATCTATTACAACATCGCCTACGGAAATCCGGGCGCCTCGCCTGCCGAGGTGGAGGAGGCGGCCAGGCTGGCGCGTATCCACGACTTCATCATGGACCTTCCCGACGGCTACCAGTCCACGGTGGGCGAGAGGGGGCTGAAGCTGTCGGGTGGCGAGAAACAGCGCGTCGCCATCGCCCGCACCATTCTCAAGGCCCCGCGCATCCTCTTGTTCGACGAGGCCACGTCGGCCCTGGACAGCCACACGGAGAAGGAAATCCTGGACTCCCTGCGTGACGTTTCCGCCGACCGCACGACGCTGACCATCGCGCACCGCCTGTCAACCATCGTGGACGCCGACGAGATCGTGGTCCTGGAGGAGGGGCGCATCGTCGAGCGGGGCAGCCACGCCGAGCTGATCGACCGCGCGGCGATCTACGCCGCCATGTGGGAGCGCCAGCAGGCGGCGGCGGCGGCGCGCCTGACCCTGGAGCACGCGGGCGATGACGGGGCGCTGGCGGCGGAACCGGCGGCGGAACCGGCGGCGGAGTAAAATCGAAACACATCTCGTCGCTTAAGCAAGATACAAGGTCAGATTGGCCTTTTCCTTATCTGCTACCGGTCATCGTTTCCCCAAATAGAGGCCGGGATATACAGATTACCGTCCGCAAGTTTTCGCGCCGTTCGAAGCAGGCCGGCTGAATTAAGGGTAAATCCGTCGTCTGACAGGTCGTATTCGGCCAGAACATCGATCGAGCCAATAGGGTGCTCGATGACAATTGTTGCCGGGCTTGACGCGGGTCTTTCCAGCAGCCCGTCAGCGATCGTACCGGGCGTCAGGACGCAGGAGGCCAGGCATTGCGCCCCGGTTATGGCCATGCTCGGATGCGCCTGCCAAGGCATGAAATAACGCGCCGTGATTGTTCCGCCATTCCTGGCCGGCGCGAGCAGGCCGAATTTCGGTGTCACCGATTTAGACACGTCGCCCATGCCCATCAATATGCCAGCTTCAATCCGGATCGCCTCCATCCGATTGAAAAAATCTCGGTTGGCGTCCAGTTCGTTTTGGCTTTCGTAACCTGTCAGGCCGAAATCCGTCGCCCGGGCAATCACCATTGGCATGGCTACGTCCATGCAGGTCACCTCGAGCCCGCCAATGGTGTCACGAATCTTGCCGGTGGGTAAGAAAGCCCCCGTAATCGAGCCCATCACATCCATGAATTTCAGCGCCACCGGGGCAGCCGTTCCAGGCACACCGTCGATGGCGGTCGCGCCCTCATAGTCCACAAGACCGCCCGGCGTTTTCACGATCGCAACAATCCGTGCGCCTGTGTTGACGGCGTGGATCTTGATCTCGGTCTCGCCACCGCGCGCCGGGACCAGCCCCATTTCAAGGGCTGCCGGCCCCACACCGGACAAGATGTTGCCACAGGTTGGTTTAAAATCGACCAGGCGGTCCTCGACACTGACCTGAGCAAAGAAATAATCCACGTCCGCCCAGCCATCGCTCCCTTTCGACAGCATGGCAACCTTGGTGGTCACAGACGCGCCACCGCCAATCCCGTCGATATTGAGCGAGTGGCCCGATCCCACCGCGGCGACCAGGACTCTAGCCAGTGTCTCGCGGTCCTCGGGCAGGTCGGCACGCCGGATATAGGGGCCGCGCGACGTGCCACCGCGCATGAACAAATAGGGAATCGCCGTTTGTATCATGATCTCATCATCATGTCAGCGGCCAGGGTAATACGAACCAGGACTGAAGGAGTCCCGGCGGAAAATCCCGGTTCAGGAGCCACGCCATGAAACACATAAAACCGATCCCACTGCCGGTATAAACCAATGTCATTGCCCGGCTCAACCCGGCCCGGAAGCGCATAAATGCCAGCAGAAAAACGAGCAGCGCTAAAATGAACCCAACCAGCGAGCTGAGGACCAACAGGAACCCGAACCAGGCTAAAGTCGGCCATAAGCCGCGTGTTTCGGGGTCATGCTTGTCGAAGGCCTCGCGATCGGCAAAGATCAAGTCTGTCTCGGGACTGATGATCATACGGATGAAAAGGATAAAGCAACACACCAGAGAGATACCCGAAATCAGCATCGGAAAGATCTTATCGGTGAGCAGGCGGTCAGAGATCAGGGATGCGTTGTAATAACTGACTGCAAAAAAGGCCGTGATCAGCATAAGAAAGATCAGCGGCGCACGCTTGTTCCCAACCGGCACGTCCCCCTCGGACATAATCAGTTTTGCCTGCCGGATTCCCAGAACAATTGAAACGACGGTAATAATGATCAGAACGATCACTATCGGGCCAAAGATGTAGTCCATACCAACATCAAAATCCTGCCGAAATTTATACCGCGCCACCTGAATAGCCTGGTTAGCGAATGTTTCAGCAGGGTCGGAAAGAACAAAACCGATCAGAAAAGCCGGGCGCGACCAATCAAAACGGCGCAGGAAGATCCCCAAAAGACCCAGGGCAAAAAGCGCCACCAGGTCAGCCAGATTCTGACCAGACTGGAAAGCTGCGAACGAAATCAGCATGAATAGAAACGGTGCCAGCAGCGTGAAGCGGATGGTCGTCAGTTTTGCAATGGTGCCGGACATCCCGATACACAAAATCGTCCCGACAACATTGGCTATCGCCAGCATCCAAACAATGGAATAGGTAATATCAAGATAGTTCGCTGACAGCATCTGCGGGCCGACTTCCAGATCACCGGACCCCAAAAGCGCCACCCCACCCATGAAGATCGCCATGGAGCCGGAACCGGGAATACCAAAGATAAGCGTGGGCACCAGCCCGCCGCCTTCTTTTGCGTTGTTCGAGCTTTCGGGACCGATCACCCCACGCACGTCACCCTTGCCAAATCTGCTTTTGTCTTTGGTTGTCTGGACTGTATGGCCATAGGCGATCCAGTCGACCACGGACCCACCAAGACCGGGAATGATTCCGACGACCACGCCAATGAGCGCGCATCGCACAGAAAGCCACTTATTCTGCCACCAATCCCTGACGCCATCAGCCCAGCCAGCGCCGAGTTTTGCACTCCTGGAAATAGACCGATCCTGACGCAGCAAGGCGATGATTTCGGGAACCGCGAAAATGCCAAGTCCCACGATGACCAATTTCAACCCGTCAATCAGATAAGGGAAATCGTAGGTCGACATACGAAGCGAGCCACCAGCGTCCGCCTCGCCAATTGTCCCGACCACAAGCCCAAAACCAGCCGCGGCCAGGCCTTTGAACGCGAGACGGCCAGCCAGGATCGAAACCATGGAAAGGCCGAGGATTGTAATCATCAGCATTTCTGGCAACGCAAAGGCCAGAATGATGGGACGGGCGATCAGAATAAAGAAGGTCAGAAACGCCGCCCCGATAAGCCCCCCAAACAGGGATGATGCAAAGGCGGCAGACAGGGCTCGCGCGGCCTCGCCATTTTTTGCCATGGGAAAGCCATCGAGAACCGTCGCCTGCGATGCCGACGATCCGGGGATGCCCATCAAAACCGAGGCAAACGTGTCCGATGTGGGAACGACGGCCACCATGCCGATCATCAGTGCCAGACCGCTTACGGTATCCATCCCGAACATGAAAGGCAGAATAAGCGACAGGCCGGCAATACCGCCCAGGCCCGGGAGCACGCCGATGGCCAGCCCCATAAGCACACCGCCGACCAGATATAGAAGGACCCCGGGCTGCATAATCAGCCCGAATGCATCGCTCAATGCAGGTAGTACGATCGCGAAGACGTCCAAAGAAAGATCACCTTCAAAGATAAAAAAATGCCCCGTCGCGGTGACGGGGCATTTTTCGATCGGACTTTATTTCAGCTCAACGCCGTATTCTTCCTTCAGCCAGTTGATGACGTAGGCTTTCGCGCTATCGGGCACCGAGGTTGCCCGACCCAGCGCGGCGGCCGCGTCGGCACCGATGAACATCGGATATTTGCCCAGGCGCTTGGCGGAGATTTTGGCAAAATCACCGCGTGCTTTTACCGCCGCGAAAGAGGCGACAAAGGTGTCGATGATTTCCTGCGATGTGCCAGCCGGAAGGAAGGCGATTTTCTGCACCGGGAAACCGGCCGTGAAGAAGGCTTTCCATGCGTCCCAGGCCTCACCGGAGGTTTCGCAACCGGCCGTGGCTTGGCAGACTTCCTTGAAGGTCGGCAAGTCCGGGAAGGTCGGGTCGCGGACGATATTGCTGTCGGCATCCAGCGATCCCCACGTCATCATCGGAACCGCTTTACCTTCTTTAACAAGCGGCACCACGCCCTTGAGGTAAGCAGACGACGTTTGGTAGTCGATATTGGCTTCGCCGCGCTCGAACATCAGGCGGCCGTCACCGCGACCCTTGATTCCGAACACCGGTTCAACTTTCAGGCCCAGCATCTTCCATGCCAGAAGCGGCACGAGATCGAGGCGCGTCGCGCCCTGCGATCCGTAGATGAAGTTCACGCCTTTCAGGTTGTTGGCGGAGCCGTCGAATTTAGCACCGAGATCGGGCGCCAGGTAGGCAACACCGCCGGTGCCGGTCGCCATGACCGGGTTCCAGTCCTTGTATTCGTATTTTACCCGCGGGTCCCCCAGAAGGTAGGGAAACTGCGTGGATCCCGAAGAGCCGAACAAAACGGTTCCGTCGCCGTTTTTCTGACCCTGGAACCAATTCGCGCCCTTGGTCGAACCGGCGCCCGGCATGAATTTTACGACGACGGTCGGCTGACCGGGCAGGGCTTCGCTGAGAAGCGGAGCGAAGAAGTTTGCCCATTTAGCCGAACCGCCTTTTTCCGAAAACGGAATGGTCCATTCGACCGTTTTGCCGCTCAGGTTCACTTCAGCCTGCGCAGAAAGCGCAAAGCTTGTTGCCATGGCGGCAGCAATACCGACCCCTACGGTGCTGCGGCGTATAAGTTTTTCAAAAGAGCTCATTTTTTCCTCCCTAATGTCATGTTGCAATGGAAGGGGGCGTTTTTTTTGCGTTACCTCCCTGGTAGAATCAAGGTGCTAAACGGTTCCACAACAAACCTCCGCCGGGCACCATGGGTGAAACGCTATCTCTATTCCGTTCCTCGATCAACAAGTCCCTTCGCATCGAACCCCGACCCGAGCGGCTGCACGATCTCAGGCATTGGTTCGCGGTTGACTATCTCAGGCGCTGCGGCAATATCTATGCCCTACAGAAGATCCTCGGCCACGCGTGGCTGACCACGACCGAAATTTATCTGGACCATTTGGACCCGGAACAGCAGGAACATTCCAAGACCGGGGGGGCACAAAAAGGGGCACAGGGGGAACGGTTTTGACGATCCGAATTGCCCTAAGCCGTTGATATTGCTATGATGGAGAGGTGCCAGAGTGGTCGAATGGGGCGGTCTCGAAAACCGTTGTGCCTTTGCGGGCACCGTGGGTTCGAATCCCACCCTCTCCGCCACGCTTAACTCGTTGTTATGTAAGGGTTATTCAGGCCTCGACATGGATTCGAACTTGTCCCGGAACTTCCGGGGCTTACGCCTGATGCGCCCTACCGTGGTGGCTTACTGAGACCGGTCAGGTCCGGCCAACGGGTAGCTCATATCGCAAAAGTCTCTTACGCCGGTTTTGGTGGTACGGCTAAATTCGGTGATCCTGACGCCATCGGGCGCGCGAGGAGTCAAATTCGGAGGTACCCAATGAACGGTTGACAGTCTCTGGTCCGAGGACTCGTTGCTCGATCGAAATTCATTTATGATTTCAAAAGGTTATGAACAGAGATGCTTAAGCATACTGAGGGTTCGAATCCCTGCCTCTCC
>JADFTO010000150.1 GCA_022560215.1 Pseudomonadota bacterium
AACGGTGTCCGAATCACGCCGGCGGTTCCCAGCGATAGGCCGCCAACGTTTCTTCGTTCAGCTCAATTCCCAGGCCGGCTCCTTCCGCCACGCTCTACAGGCCGTCACGCGGTGCCGGCGGGTTGCCGCAACGGCCGGTTCCGCGGCGGGTTGTCCGTGACGTTGAACTGCCTGGCAGGGCGCGTCCTGGCGGGCAACAAGGGGGTGCAGGGTGGCGCTGAGCAGGTCGTCGAGTGGTCGTACATCAGATCCCACAACGCCTCGATGCCCCGCGGATCTTTCCCGGCCAGGAGCTGCTCCGAACCCCTGCACCGAAAGCTGGGACACCGGCGCATCAATGATGGTTTTGACGACCTGGGGCGAGGTATGTGCCTCGCCGATGCCGGGCGGCTTGTCGGGTTTCGATAACAATTTCCACGCCAATTTGTTCTGTCGACAGTATGCTGTTTGCCGGGGATAGGCCGAAATGATACTCGACGATCGTTCGCCACGCCCGGCCATCGGGATATCGTCCGCCATGAATCGAGCGGAAAGGGCGGCATGACCATTGCCGGCATCGACCTGTTCGGCAACTTGACCGGGGTCGGGATCGCCTTGCTTGCCGTCGTGTTTTTCGGCTCCTACTTCGTCAAGGGGGCAATCGGCATCGGCGCCATGTCGCCGGCGATCCTGTTCGGAACCATGTTGGTCGGGCCTCATCACGCCATCCTGTTGGGGGTCATCACCAACGCGGCGTCCCATTTGCAGTTCCTGCCCCAGGGAATGCGCGACGGGGATTGGCGGGTCGTGCGGCAGGTGATGTTCGGAAACTTTGCCGGATCGATCCTCGGCATCTGGATCTTCGGGCAGGTCGGCAGCGCATGGCTGACCTTCCTGCTCGGACTGACCCTCGGTGGCGTGCTGATCGCCGACATGACCAACGCCCTGGAGCGCCTGTCCAAGCGCATCGACCTTCGGGCGTCGTCGTTCGTCGTTCCCATGTCGGCCATCTCGGGGGTCATCAGCGGCGTCACCGGCGCCGGCGGCCTGTTCTTCATCGCTATCTACGTCAAGCACGTTTGCCCGACGCCGCAAACCTATCGCGGAACGGTCATCCTGCTTGCCATGCTGGTCGTTGGTTGGCGGGCCGTGGTACTGGTCGCCACCGGTTTCATCGATCGGACGGTGGTCGTCGAAGGCGCCTCGATGCTGCCGGCCATCGTGCTGGGTGGATTGGTCGGCACGTGGTTCTACCGAAAACTGACCGTCAGGGGATTCTTCCTGTTCTTCCAGCTGGTCCTTTCGTTCGGCGCTGTGAGCCTGTTGTGGCGAGGCCTGAAGGACCTGCTCTGAAACGCGGAAACCCGATGCCGACGCGAAGCGAGGACCTCGATTGAAGAAATCATGGCTGCCGGTTTCCGCCGTCGTTCTCGGCATCCTCTGGATGTTGGCCGGGGGTGCCGCCTTCACCATCATGGGGGCGCTCATCAAGCACCTGAGCCAGACCCTCCCGATCACGGTGATCGTCTTCTTCCGAATGTTGATCGGATTTGCCCTGTTGCTTCCGTGGATCCTTCGCGAACGGCTGACCCCCGTGGTCACGTCGCAGCCGGGCCTGCACGTGGTGCGGTCCATCACAGGGTTCCTGTCGCTCATGTGCCTGGTTTACTCCCTAAGCCGACTGGACCTGACCGATGCGGTCGCCATCTCGTTTACCACGCCGCTCTGGATGATCATCATCGCCGCCGTTTTGCTCGGCGAGGGCTCCGGCCCCCGGCGCTGGCTGGCCACGGTCATCGGATTCGGCGGAGTCCTGGTCATTGTCCGGCCGGACATGGATCCAGACCCGGCGATGCTGGCGGCGCTGGCCAGCGCCTGCCTGGGAAGCCTGAGTCTGGCCTGCGTGAAGAAACTGTCGCGGTTCGATTCGGCGCTCACCATCACCTTCTACTTTGCGCTCATCGGCACCCTGTTCAGCATCGTGCCGGCCATGTTCACTTGGGTCTGGCCGACGCCCTTCGAATACCTGCTGCTCGTCGCCACCGGGATTACTGGGGTCACCGGCCTGATGTGCTCGGCCCGCGCTTACAGCCTGGCCGACGCGACGGTGATCTCGCCGGTTGACTTCACCCGTCTGCCTTTCGCCGCCGTGATTGGTTACGTTATCTTCGGGGAGACACCGGACCTCTGGACCCTGTCGGGCGTGGTGATCATCATGGCCAGCATTCTCTATATCGGGCGGCGCGCCAAGGTCCGGGCATGAGGGCCGTCCCCAAAGCTTCCGGGATCGGTCCGGCCCGCGGGTCAGACCGGGTCGCTCTTCTCGGCGGCGAGTGGAACAGGCGGCGCTTCCCCATCCTTGGCGGGGCGCCGCTTGGCCAGGCGGGCTTCGCGATGGGCGGTGAAGACGGTGGCCGAGAAAATGACCCCGGCGCCGACCCACGTCCAGCCGTCCGGCCGCTCGCCGAAGACCGCGTACCCGAGCAAGGCGGCGAAGATCAGGCGCGAGAAATTGACCGGCATCACGGCGGTCGCGTCGGCGACGGCGAACGCCCGGGCGAGCGCGATGTGCCCGATGGTGCCGAGCAGGCCGATGGCGACCAGCCAGGCGAGCTCCGGGACCGACGGCATCTGCCACACGAAGACCGCGGGAAGGGCCGAGATAGGGGTAATCAGCAGGCCCATGTAAAGGACGATGGTGCCCGGCGAATCCTGTCGCGACAGGGTCTTGACCAGCAGCATGGTGGCCGCCGTGAAGCATGCGCCGAGCAGAACCAACAGCGCCGGCGGCGACATCGCCCCGACCCCCGGACGGAGGATGACCATGGCGCCCGCGAACCCGGCGGCGATCGCAGCCCAACGGCGGACACCGACCTGTTCGCCAAGGAAAGCGGCCGCTCCGGCGGTGGCGAACAACGGCGCGACGAAGGACAGCGCAGTCGCCTCGGCCAGCGGCATCAGGGTGACCGCGGTGAACCAACACAACATGGCACCGATGCCGGAAAGGGCGCGCAAGCCATGGACCAGCGGCCGGTCCGTGCGCAAACTGGCGCGCCCCCGGGTGAGAAACCAGGGAACCATGAACGCGAGCCCGAACAAGTTACGGAAAAAGACGATCTCGAAGGGGTGCAGCCCACTCGATACGTGGCGGATGAGGACCGCGATGCCGGAAAAGCAGGCGCACGAGAGGAGGATCCACAAGGCCCCCCGAAGCGGATTGGGAATGCCGGCGTGGACCGCCGCCGGGGCATCGGTTTCAGGCATGATGCATCACGTTACCGCCGATGCGGTGGCGGCGCCAGCCGGCGCGGTGGTGCCCGGGCGTCCCTACCGGTTGCCAAGGGCTCCTGCTATTCTTTCCCGGCGATGTCGCTACGGGAAGGGAATCGGCGACCATGACCGGCACCAACCCAAGTACGGGCCCCGGAAGGGCCGTGGTCGTCGGTGCGGGTATCGTCGGAACCTGTTGTGCGCTTTACCTCCAGCGGGCTGGAATGGCGGTCACCCTCATCGACCGGGACGGTCCTGGCGAAGGGTGCTCCTCGGGCAACGCCGGCAACCTGGGCAACGGGGCATGCGTCCCCTCTTCGTTGCCTGGCACGGTGCCCAAGGTGCCGGCCATGCTGCTCGACCCGATGCACCCGCTGTCGATTCGCTGGCGGCATCTGCCGGCGGCACTTCCCTGGTTCGTCCGTTTCGCCCGCGCCGGCCGGCCCGCCCGGGTCGAGGCGATCGCCGATGCGTTGCACAGCCTGCAGTCCCGTTTGTTCGATGCCTACGCGCCGCTGATCGCCGACGCCGGTGCCGCCGACCTGATCCGGCGGGACGGCAAGCTGTTTGTCTACGAAAGCCGGGCCGCGTTCGAGGGCGACTCGCTGGGAATCGAGATCCGGCGCCGACGGGGCATCGAGCTCGAGGACCTGGACGGCGACGACGTGCGGCGGATGGAGCCCGCCCTCGGCCCCAACGTGGCCTGCGGGCGCTTCCAGAAAGACACCGGCCATACGGTCGATCCGTTGCGCCTGGTTCAAGCGCTGGCCGATTCGTTCGCCGCCAACGGCGGGACGGTGCTGCGCGAACGGGTCACCGGATTCGACCGGGATGGGCCCGCGCTACGGGGCGTGGTGACCGACGCCGGGGTCCGCCGCGCCCCGATCGTGGTCCTCGCCGCCGGCGCCTGGTCGGGGCGCCTCGTGGCCCAGCTGGGATACCGGGTTCCGTTGGAATCGGAGGGCGGCTACCACGTCATGCTGCCCGAACCCGGGGTAAATCTACGAATCCCCGTCCTGGCCTGCGAACGCAAGGTCATCTTGAGCCCCATGGCGGACGGGCTGAGGCTTACCGGAATCGCGGAATTCGCCGGCCTGGATGCGCCCGCCGACTATCGACGCGCCGATGTCCTTGTCCATCACGGCCGCCAGATGCTGCCCGGATTGAACGTGGAAGGTGGCAAGCGTTGGCGGGGCCATCGCCCGTCGACCCCCGATTCGCTTCCCGTGATCGGACCGGCGCCGCGCCATCCAAACCTCATCTTCGCCTTCGGACATGGCCGCCTGGGGCTCGGATTGGGGGCGATCACCGGGCGGCTCGTCGCCCAAATGGCGACCGGCCAGCCGACCGACGTCGACCCGGCGCCGTTCCGCTACGAACGTTTCCTAAGAAAAGGGATCGCAAAGCCGGCCGGTCGTCAAACCTGAGGAGCCCGCCACCCATACAGCCGTTCGAGGGCATCTGGAATTAGGTGTAAACAACCACAAGAAAGCAGACGGCCTCTCCTTTTCCGCAATTGCTTATCACGTGATCCAGGTCCGCACGATAATGGGCGGAATCTCCCTTGCTGAGCTTACAGCTGTCCGTGCCCGAGAGGACATTTACGCTGCCCTTTTCCACCGTCAGAAACTCCCGCGTACCCTCGAAATGAGGGGCGCTACGCAATTCTGCGTTGGGACTGATGGCCAGTTCGTAAAACTCGACGGTTTTCTCTGTATTTAATGGTGAAAGGGTACGAATTCTACACTGGCTGTCGGTGCGATACTGATGGGTGGGGTCATTACGGCGGATGACCTTGATCGATGATCCCGACCACGGCTCTTCAACGAGTTCGCCAATGGAAATGTCGAATGCACTGGCGATCCGGCAGGCAACCGCCAGTGTCGGATTGGCTTTGCCGCGTTCTATCTGACTCAACATCGAACGGCTGACTCCGGAAGCCGCGGAAAGCATCTCCAGCGTCCAGCCCTGATTTTTGCGCAGGGATTTCAACTTTTCGCACAACAGCCGTGACAAGGGGTCAATGGTGGTTGTTTTCGGCATTTTGCGGGTCGAAGATTTTTGTTCCGACATAATGGACTTTGTTCTTGTATGCAGGATAGCTTGATTCTACTATAATTGATCATAATCCGCCATAGTGGAATCTTGAGGGGATAGTCAGACATGGGCACGATGAAGGCGCTGGTCAAAAGGGAAGCCGCCGAAGGGCTGTGGCTGGAAGATGTGCCCATACCGGAAGTCGGCATCAATGACGTTTTGATTAAGGTCCTGCGTACCGCAATCTGCGGCACCGACCTGCATATTTATGATTGGAATGCCTGGGCCAGGAAGACCATTCCCGTGCCCATGATCGTCGGCCACGAGTTCGTCGGCGAGGTGGTTTCCGTGGGCGCTAACGTGGTTGATTTCCATCCGGGAGAGATCGTATCGGGTGAAGGTCATGTGGTCTGTGGCCGTTGCCGCAATTGCATGGCCGGCAGGCGGCATCTGTGCGCCAATACCAGCGGTATCGGGGTCGACAGAGCAGGCGCTTTCGCCGAGTTCGTCACCCTGCCGATGGCCAACATCTGGGAACACCGCCCTGGCATCGACCTGGATGTGGCCTGCCTGTTCGACCCCTTCGGCAACGCCGTGCATACGGCATTGCAGTTCGATTTGTTCAACGAGGATGTTCTGATTACCGGAGCCGGTCCGATCGGCTGCATGGCGGCGGCGGTGTGCAAGCAGGCCGGCGCCCGTCACATTGTGATCACGGATCTGAACCCGTCACGGCTGGAAATGGCGCTGCGACTGGGCGCCACGCGCGCGGTTGATGTGCGCAGCGAAAAGCTAGGCGATGTGCAGAAGGAACTGGGCATGTCGGAAGGCTTCGACGTTGGCCTGGAGATGTCCGGCAGCCCGGCGGCGTTCAACGACATGATTTCCAACATGTGTCATGGCGGCAAGATTTCCCTGCTCGGCATCCCCGAAGGTGACATGTCCATCGACTGGAATTCGGTTATCTTCAACATGCTGACCATCAAGGGCGTCTATGGGAGGGAAATGTATGAAACCTGGTATAGGATGTCGGTGATGATCGAATCCGGCCTGGACATCGGCTCGATTATTACGCACCGGCTTCATTACACGGATTTTCACGAAGGCTTCGAGGAAATGCGCGCCGGGAAAGCGGGTAAGGTGATTTTGGATTGGAGTCGGTAAACCCGACATGTACGGCGAATTCAAAGGGCATCTGCGGCGGCAACTCAACGCCATTCGCGATGACGGCCTTTACAAGGAAGAGCGTGTCATCACCTCGCCCCAGGGCGACCATGTCGAGGTTCGCGATGGCCGCACAGGCAGACGACGACCTTTTGCAGGAGCTGGCGGTAGCCGCCGTGCGCAACGTTGAGCGGCGT
>JADFTO010000151.1 GCA_022560215.1 Pseudomonadota bacterium
TGGAACGGCTTGCCTTCGACATCTGCATCATCGGCTGTGACATGCCCTACATGAACGGGCGCCAAGTGATCGAGGCCCTGGGCGAGACGCCGGCGCCGCCTTCTGCCACAAGAGCGAGCCGCCCGGCCAACCACGTCCGGCTGATCGGCTATGACAACCTGAAACAGACCCAGGGGGCCTCCATGGTCATCTTTCGGGGCTAGAGCAAATCCGGATTGATCGCAGATCCGCGATCCATCAATCCGGTGAATTTGCTCTGACTTATCGAAATAGAGCGGCTCGGCGCATTGGGCCGGGCCCACGTTTTGGGTCCGATAAAACACGATCCGCTCTAGACTTTTCAGCCCACATAGGCGAAAAGCACACTGAGATGGCGCTGGCCGATCGAGGAAGCCCTTCAATGACGCCCACGCGACCCGAGACCGCTCTCCAATCCGAAGCCGAAACCAAGATCACAGCATCCGATACCGCCCTTCACCGGGACATGGCCAACGCCATCCGTTTCCTGTCGGCGGACGCGGTTCAGAAAGCCAACTCCGGCCATCCGGGAATGCCCATGGGCATGGCCGACGCGGCGACGGTGCTGTTCACCCGGTTCCTGAAGTTCGATCCCAAGGCCCCCGATTGGCCCGACCGCGACCGCTTCGTGCTGTCGGCGGGGCACGGGTCCATGCTGCTCTATTCCCTGCTCTACCTCACCGGGTACGAGGACATGGACATCGAGCAGCTGAAGAACTTCCGCCAACTCGGCTCGAGGACGGCGGGACATCCGGAATACGGCCATGCGGCCGGCATCGAGACCACGACGGGACCGCTGGGCCAGGGCCTCGCCAACGCCGTCGGCATGGCGCTGGCCGAACGCCTGCTCAACGCCCGCTTCGGGGACGGCGCCGTCGATCATTTCACTTACGTCCTGGCCGGCGACGGTTGCCTGATGGAGGGCATCAGCCACGAGGCCGTCTCGCTCGCCGGGCACTTGAGGCTGTCCAGGCTGATCGTTCTCTGGGACGACAATTCGATCTGCATCGACGGCCCCACGGACAAGACCGTCAGCGACGACCAGCCGGCCCGTTTCCGGGCCTCGGGCTGGGACGTGCAATCCATCGACGGTCACGACGCCGATGCCATTACCCGGGCCATCGAGGCGGCGCGCGCTTCGCCCACGCCGTCGCTGATCGGGTGCCGGACCGTCATCGGCTACGGCGCCCCCAACAAGGCGGGAACGGCCGCCACCCACGGGGCGCCTTTGGGCGACGACGAGATCGCCGGCGCGCGGGAGGCCCTGGGCTGGGACTCGGGGCCCTTCGATGTCCCCGACGGGGTCCTCGGCCAGTGGCGCCAAGCGGGTCATGCCGGCGCCGCCCAGCGCCGGGATTGGGAGGCCCGGATCCAGGCCCTGGACGAGGCGAGGCGGGCCGAGTTCGAACGCACCCAGGCCGGCGACCTGCCCGATGGCTGGCTGGAAGCCGTCGACGCCCACAAGGCCAGGGTGGCCGGGGAGGCGCCCCCATGGGCCACGCGCAAGGCCTCGGGCGAAGCCCTGGAAGTGTTGACGGCCGCTATCCCCGAGATGATCGGGGGGTCGGCGGACCTGACCGGATCGGTCAACACCATGACGTCGCGGACCGAGGCCATAACCGCCGACGATTACTCCGGGCGCTATCTGCATTACGGGGTGCGCGAGCACGCCATGGCCGCGGTCATGAACGGGATCGCCCTGCACGGGGGCTTCATTCCCTACGCCGGCACCTTCCTGGTTTTCGTCGACTACATGAAGGCCGCCATGCGGCTCTCGGCCCTGATGGGGCTCCGCGTGATCTACGTGCTTACCCATGATTCCATCGGCCTCGGCGAGGACGGCCCCACCCACCAGGCCGTCGAGACCCTGGCCGGCTTGCGGGCCCTGCCCAATTTCCGCCTCTTCCGTCCCTGCGACGGGGTGGAAACCGCCGAATGCTGGGCCCTCGCCCTGGCCAACCGGGACGGGCCGTCGGGCCTGGTGCTCACCCGCCAGGGCGTGGCGGCACAAAGGACGGAGCCGGACGACGAGAATCTCTCGGCCCGCGGCGCCTACGTGCTGGCCGAGGCAGACGGCGAGCGCGCCGCCACGGTGTTGGCCACCGGCTCGGAGGTCGGCGTCGCCATGGAGGGCCGGGCGCTCCTTCAGGCGGACGGCATCCCTACCGCCGTCGTTTCCATGCCCTGCTGGGAGCTGTTCGATGCCGAGGACGAAGACTACCGGCGGCGGGTTCTCGGCCCCGGCACCGTCCGGGTGGCCGTGGAGGCGGCGGTGTCCCTGGGATGGGAGCGCTACCTGGGCTCCGGCGGCTCCTTCGTCGGCATGACAGGCTTCGGGGCCTCGGCGCCGGCACCCGCCCTTTTCGAACACTTCGGCATCACCGCCGAGGCCGTCGCCGGCGCCGTCCGCAAGCAGCTCGGATAACGAAGGGGGATGGTGACATGAATCTGGAACAACTGGCGGCCACCGCCCGCCAAATGGTCGCGGACAACAAGGGGCTGCTGGCCGCCGACGAAAGCACCGGCACCATCGGCAAGCGCTTCGAGGGCATCGGCGTCGCCAACGAGGAAGACAACCGCCGCGATTACCGGGAACTCCTGTTCCGGACGTCCGGGCTCGGCAAGTTCATCAGCGGCGCCATCCTGTATGACGAGACCCTGCGCCAATCGGCCGCCGACGGCACGACGTTCAGCGCCCTGCTGGAAGGCGAGGGGATCCTCCCCGGTATCAAGGTGGACACGGGCGCCAAGCCCCTTGCCGGGTCGCCGGACGAGACCGTGACCGAGGGCCTGGACGGGCTTGCCGCCCGGGTCGAGGAATACGCTGGCCTCGGCGCCCGCTTCGCCAAGTGGCGGGCCGTGATCCGCATCGGCGACGGCCAGCCCACCCCTTACGCCATCGGCGTCAACGCCCACGCCCTGGCCCGCTATGCCCGCATCTGCCAGGAAGGGGGGCTGGTCCCCATCGTCGAGCCAGAGGTCCTCATGGACGGCGGCCACGATATCGAGCGCTGCGACGAGGTCACCACCGAGACCCTGAAGCGGGTCTACGATGCGCTCTACGATCAGGGCGTGGCGCTGGAGGGCACGATCCTCAAGCCCAACATGGTGCTGCCGGGAACGGATTGCCCCACCCAGGCGGGCATCGACGACGTGGCGGCCAGGTCCGTCCAGTGCCTGCTGCGTTCCGTGCCCGCCGCCGTGCCGGGGATCATGTTCCTGTCTGGCGGGCAGAGCGAAGAGGAAGCGACGGCGCATCTGAACGCCATGAACGCCGCCTTCCCGGGCCTTTCCTGGAAGCTCAGCTTTTCCTACGGCCGGGCCTTGCAGGCCGGCGCCCTGAAGGCGTGGAAGGGCGACGCCGCCAACGCGGGCGCGGCGCAACGGGCCTTGCTGGAAAGGGCGCGCCAGAACAGCGCCGCCTGCGCCGGGACCTCCTCCGAGCAGGCCGCCTGAAGGTGCCGGGGGAGGGAACAAAAGCGGTGAAAATCGCACCCTCCATCCTGTCGGCGGATTTCGCCAGGCTCGGCGAGGAGGTCCGCGCCATCGACGAGGCGGGCTGCGACTACATCCACATCGACGTCATGGACGGCCACTTCGTCCCCAACCTCACCTTCGGGCCGCCCGTGATCAGGTCCATCCGGCCGCTGACAGCCAAGACCTTCGACGTTCATCTGATGATCGATCCCGCACAGCCCTTCCTCAAGGACTACGCCGAGGCCGGCGCCGACATCATCACCGTCCACGTCGAGGCCGACACCCATCTCGACCGCAGCCTTCAGTTCATCCGCTCGCTGGGCAAGAAGGCCGGCGTCTCGCTCAATCCGGGAACCCCTGAGTCCGCCATCGGCTACGTCCTCGACGGCATCGACCTGATCCTGGTCATGACCGTCAACCCGGGCTTCGGCGGCCAGGGCTTCATCGAGTCCCAGATTGGAAAAATCAGCCGCATTCGCGACATGATCGGCGCCAGACCCATCGAGCTGGAGGTGGACGGCGGAATCAACCCCGAGACCGCCGCCCGTGTCGCCGGCGCCGGCGCCGACGTCCTGGTCGCCGGCGGCGCCGTGTTCGGCGGCGATGACTACAAGGCTGCCATCGGCGCCCTGCGCGAGGCCGCGGGAGATGCCACGGCACAATGAGCGGACCTTGAAGAGTGGAACCCAGTGACGACCGTTAGCCTGACAGAAGACAGCCTGCGCGCCCGTCCCGTTACCGGCGCCTGGACGGTGAAGCTCCGGCGCCGGGGCTACCAGAGATACGTGGTCATCAGCTCCAAGCTGAACTTCTATTATTTCTGGGAAAAACGCTGGTTCTTCATCGCCCTGGCGGTCGGCTACTTCATGCTTCATCTGCCCCTGCCGGAGGGACTCAGCCGGGACGGGATGATCGTCATGACCATGTCGGTGATGGCGACCATCATGTTCGTCACCGAACCGGTGCCCCTGCCGACGGTGGCCCTGTTGATCATCATCGGCCAGGTCCTCCTCCTGGGCCTGGACTCGAACCAGGTGGCCGGTACCCTGATGACGGACTCCGTTCTTTTCATCATGGGGTCCCTGATGCTGGCGGTGGCGGTGGTCAAGCAGAAACTGGACAAGCGCATCGCCTGGGCGATCGTGCGCATCACGGGCACCCGGACGTCACGGATTTGTTTCGGGATTTCCGTGGTTTCGGGTTTCCTGGCCTCCTTCATCGGCGAGCACACGGTGGCCGCCATGATGCTGCCGGTGGGCATCACCCTGATCACGCTTACCTCCGAGGATCCCAAGAAGGTGCGCAACCTGGCGGTCGTTTTGCTGTTTTCGATCGCCTACGGCGCTTCCGTGGCGGCCATAGGCACGCCGTCCGGGGGCGCCAGGAACGCCATCATGATCGGCTATTGGAAGGAGTTCTTTTACGATCCCACCAATCCCGAGACCACCAAGTTCCTGGTCGACTACGCGCGCTGGATGCTTTTCGCCTACCCCATGTTCCTGATCCAGCTGCCCCTCGTCACCGTGGTCCTGCTGTACACCTTCAAGCCGGAGTACAAGGATTTGTCCCGGGCCGTGGTCAAGCTTCGCTCCCAGGTGCTCGACCAGGGCCCCATGAAGCCGTCCGACTGGGTGGCCATCGCCATCTTCTTCTCGGTCCTGCTGGGCTGGATATTCCTGTCCGGCGATATCGGCATGGGAACGGTGGCGCTCATGGGCGCGGCGGCTTTCCTGATCGCCGGCCTGGTGCGCTGGGAGGACGTGAACTCCGGAGTCAACTGGGGGGTCGTGCTGCTTTACGCTGCGGCCATATCCCTCGGCGTCGAGATGAAGAATACCGGCGCCGCCGAGTGGGTGGCGGAGCATTTCCTGGCGATGATGGCGCCCCTTGGCGCCGATCGCGGTATCGGGCTCTGGGCTTCCATTTCGGTGCTGACCACGGCCGTCGCCAACACCATGTCCGGCGGGGCAACGGTGGCGATCCTCGGCCCTATCGTCCTCAAGGTGGCGACCGTGGCCGGCGAAAACCCCCTGGTCATCGGTTTCATCACCGCCATTTCGTCGGCCTTCGCCTACCTGACGGTGATCGGCGCGCCCGCCTGCACCATCGTCTACGCGTCTGGATACCTGAAGACCACCGACTTCCTGAAGGTGGGATGGAAGATGTGCGTGATCTCGATCCTTCTTTTGATGTTTGTGGCGTATGCATATTGGCCCCTGCTGGATTATTCTCCCCAGGGGCTTGGGAGCTAGGAATGGTATTCGGGCTCAAGCACCGCAAGAACGCCAGAAATTCGACCGACGCCACGGCCTTCCGGCAGCATCTGGAGGAGCAGCGCGAATGGCGGCGCCACCGGTTCCGCATTCTCGTCGGCATCGACGGTTCAGACGAGTCCTACGACGGCCTCCGGTTCGCGGCCAAAATGGGATGGAGCGACGACTGCGACATCATCCTGCTCTACGTGCGTTCCTTTGATCATGGGCTGCGAACGGGCGGCCTGCAGGTCCGCATCGCCCGCGAAAACATGCTCGATTGGGGCCTGGAACTCCCGGAAATCCAGTACCTGAAGAAAGGCCGCGACATCCTGGTCGAGCACGGGGACATGTCCACCGATTGGGACGTCACGTCGTCCCATACGGACTTGATGGGCGATCCCTTGGGCGACAACAAGATCGAGTACAGCCACGAGAGCGGGAAAAGCATCGTGCTCAAGCTGAAGACTGCGCCGGATCCGGCCAGCGGCATCCTCGATCAGTACGAAATGGGGCCTTACAACCTGATCATCCTCGGCCAGCCCGACCACTGGAGTAACGAGATCAGTTCCTTTTGGGACACGGGCGCCGCCCGGAAGGTGGCCATCCGGGCGCCTTGTTCGGTACTCATATCCAGGGCGCAGCCGGACTATGGCAAGGGCCATCTGCTGTGCATCGACGGCACCGAGCATTGCCTGGATTCGATGCGCCGGGCGGCCATCCTCGCCCGCCATTGCAACAGGACCGTTTCGCTGCTGGCGGTGGCCCCGAACGAGGAAGGCTTGCCCCGGGCCGAGGAGTCCCTGGCCGAAGCCAGGGACATGCTGGACGAAATCGATATCGAGGCCGTCGATTCCCTCACCCGGCTGGGAGATCCGACAGAG
>JADFTO010000152.1 GCA_022560215.1 Pseudomonadota bacterium
GTCGCCACGCGCTACGACAAGCGCGATGACAACTATCTCGCTTCCGTTAAACTCGCTTCATTGCGAATATGGCTGCGATTTAATGAGTCGGTGGCCTAGTGTCCATTTCCTTGTCCCCCGGGTTCAGTGCGTGGATTCGCCGCCGTACACGTTGGGGAGCGATGCGGTTCCCGCATCCTTGGTCAATGGCCAGATCCTCCCCTTGCGCGTTCGCCACCCTATAAATCCCATTCGGCGAACATCGGCAAGGGGAAGGTGGGTTTGACCGGAATGATCGACAGGCGCTATAAGGTGTCCAGGTTTCGACATGCCGACAGCCGGAACATAATCCAGACAATAGGGTTGAAAAAATGGCGCATCCCATCATGCCCAAAGCGACCGCCGTGTGGCTCGTGGAGAATTCGGCTCTCACGTTCAGCCAGATCGGTGAGTTCTGCGGCCTCCATGAACTCGAAGTCCAGGCCATCGCCGATGAAGACGTGACCATCGGCATGCAGGGCATGGACCCCATCTCCAGCGGGGAGCTGACGCGCGACGAGATCGAGCGCTGCTCGGGTGATCCGAACGCCTCGCTGAAGACGGCGAAGCCCACCGTCCCCCAACCCCGGGCCAAGCAGAAAGGCGCCCGCTACACGCCCCTTTCCAAGCGCCAGGACCGGCCGGACGCCATCGCCTGGCTGCTCAAGAACTACCCGGAACTCAGCGACGCCCAGATCTCCAGGCTGATCGGCACCACCAAGCCGACCATCAACGCCATCCGCGACAAGTCCCATTGGAACACGCCCAACATCAAGCCCCAGAACCCCGTCAACCTGGGCCTGTGCTCGGGCCAGGACCTGGAAAAAGTGCTGACCCGGGCGCGCGCCGCCCAGGAAAGGGAAGCCGCCGAGGCGGAACGCCGGGCGGCGGAAACGTCTCAAGCCGCCCAGACGGAAATCGGGGCCGAGAAGACGGCGAAGGGCAAAGCCGCCGGGACGGCTGCCGCCGAAGAATCGGGCGCCGAGGCCGCCGAGGCGGCGCCAACCGCCACGGAGGAAAGCGGGGCCGCCGGCGCGGCCCAGGCGGCGGACGCGGAAAGCGCCCCCGGGACCGCCCGGGACTAGAGCTCTCTATGCCGGCTCGTCGCCACCGAAGGTGATTCCCTGGGCCAGCGGCAGCTCGTGGGAGTAGTTGACCGTGTTGGTGGCCCGGCGCATGTAGCTCTTCCAGGCATCCGATCCCGACTCCCGTCCGCCGCCCGTATCCTTTTCGCCGCCGAAGGCGCCGCCGATCTCGGCCCCGCTGGGACCGATGTTGACGTTGGCGATGCCGCAGTCGCTGCCGTCGGCCGACAGGAAGGCCTCGGCCTCGCGCAGATCGGTGGTGAATATGCTCGACGACAACCCCTGGGGCACGTCGTTGTGGATAGCGATGGCGTCATCGAACTCCCGGTATTTGAGGACGTACAGGATGGGGGCGAAGGTCTCCTCGCGGACGGTGTCGGTCTGCCGGGACATCTCGACGATCGCCGGCTTGACGTAATAGGCGTCTGGATAGCGGTCCTCGAGCACCCGTTCGCCGCCGCTGACGGCCCCGCCCTCGCCCGTCACCTTGCCCAGGGCGCCCCGCATGGCCTCATACGCCCCCCCGTCGATCAGGGGACCGACCAGCACGTCGTCGTCCAGGGGGTCGCCGATGCGGATGGTGCCGTAAGCCTTCTTGAGCCGGGGAACCAGGTCTGCGTAGATGTCCTCGTGCACGATCAGGCGGCGCAGCGTGGTGCAGCGCTGGCCGGCGGTGCCGACGGCGGAAAACAGGATGGCGCGCAGCGCCAGCTCCAGATCGGCCGAGGCGCCGACGATCATGGCGTTGTTGCCGCCGAGCTCGAGCAGCGAGCGCCCGAAGCGCACCGCCACGCGCGGTCCCACGTGCCGCCCCATGCGGCAACTTCCGGTGGCGCTGATCAGCTTCAGACGGGGGTCGTCGGCGAGGCGCTCGCCGCATTCGCCGCCGCCGATCACCACATGGGAAAGCCCGTCGGGCGCCGGGCCGAAACGCTTCAGCGCCTTTTCGAACAGCGCCTGGCTGGCTAGGGCCGAGAGCGGCGTCTTCTCCGATGGCTTCCAGACGACGGGATCGCCGCACACCAGCGCCAGGGAGAAGTTCCACGCCCAGGGCGCGACGGGAAAGTTGAACGAGGTGATCACCCCGATGGCGCCCAGGGGGTGCCAGGTCTCCATCATCTTGTGGCCGGGCCTTTCAGACGCGATGGTCAGGCCGTAGAGCTGCCGGGAAAGGCCGAGGGCGAAGTCGCAGATGTCGATCATCTCCTGCACCTCGCCCATCCCTTCCTGAAGGATCTTGCCGCATTCCACCGTGACCAGGGTTCCCAAGGGCTCCTTCGCGGCCCTGAGCTCGTCGGCGAAAAGGCGGATGAGCTCGCCCCGCCTGGGGGCGGGGACGATTCTCCATTGGGCGAAGGCGGCGTCGGCGGCGGCGATCTTTTCTTCCTGCCGGGCGGCGGAATCCGTCCTTACCTCGGCGATCAGGGCCCCGTCCGTCGGCGAATGAACGGGGAGGTCGCCACCCACGAGGGCGCCGGCGTCAAGACCGAGGGCCTCGTAAAGTTCTTCCATGGTTTCACCCCCCGTTTCGCCCACGGATCGCCGCCCGGGCCGCCGAGGGGACGGGCTAGAGGGCGGAGAGACTGGCCAGCTGGTCTTTAATTCGGAGTTTCTGTTTCTTGATGATGGAGATTTCGACTTCGTCGGGTTGGGGGCGGCTTTTTTCTTCTTCGAGTGCGGCTTCGAGTTTATGATGCTTCAATTTCAATGCCTCGATCTTCTCATCCAGACTCATGGGCTGTTATCTCCGAATTAGGGCTCCTCACCAGTGGGAAAATGATAAGCCAACCTTCCGCAAAAAACCAGGGCCGCGTGCCGGACCCACCCCGTTTGGCAGTGATCGCCCGAAACTCCAGAGCGGGTCTTGCACGACCCGCTCTATTTCGATAAGTCAGAGCAAATTCACTGGATTGATTGATCGCCGATCAGCGATCAATCCGGATTTTCTCTAGCGAAGGAAGGGCGGAAAAAGCCATGCAATACCGTTTTCCCGAAGAATTTGTTATATTGGGATACCATCGACTAATTTCAGATGATCATGAATGATATCGAGGCCCTCAAGAACAAGCTGGCGGAACTGAGGACCGAGCATCGCGATCTCGATGACATGATCGCCCGCATGACCGGGGACGAATCCTACAATCAATTGCAGATACAGCGGCTGAAGCGGCGCAAGCTTGCCCTCAAGGACCAAATCGCCCTCATCAAAAACAGGCTTCTGCCCGACATCATCGCCTGAATTTCCTTCGGTGGAGCGCCTAATACCTGGTAACGCCCGCCTCCACCGCCCATCAGAATTTCAGCCCCTTCTCGCTGTCCGAGAGATTGCGCTCGGCGTTGGCCATGACCGTCTCCAGGGCGGCCCCGTCCTCGAGCACCGAAACGCCCGCGGCGGCGGTGAGGGGAATGTTTTCGTCCTGCCACGGAAAGGGGTGTTCGCCGATGGCTGCGGCCAGGGCAGCCGCCTTTTCCAGGGCCGTCTCCAGGTCCGCCACCAGGAGGATGACACCGAAATCGTATCCGCCCAGGCCGCCGATCTTGTCCGTGGGGTGGATCGCCTCGGCGATGATCCTGCACACGTGGGATAGGGCCTGATCCGCGGCGCGGCGGCCCAGCCGGCGGCGGATGTCCTCGCCGTTCACCAGGTGCAGGGCGACCAGGCTCGCCGGCGTCGAAAGCTGCCCCGCATGGTCGAGGACCAGGGTCAGTTCGCGGACGAAGGCGCGGCGGCTCAGGATGGGCATGGTTGAGTGGGTATCGGCCAGTTTCACCAGCTTGGCCTCGCGGCTCCTGCTCCATTCCAGTTCCCGCCGCAGGCGCTCGATCTCGCCGCTGAGGGCGCCGATGGCCTGCTTCACCTCGGGCGAGAAGCCGCCGGCCGCGATGCCGGAAACCGATACCGCCTCCTCGGACGGCTGACGGCCCCCGGCGCCGGGCGCATCAGCCCCGGCATCCTGCGGCCGCCGACCACGATCATGGGTGTCTTGATTGTCGCTCCCGGTATCGCTGGCGGTGGCCGCGATAACCACGTTCGACTTGTTCAATTCCATCGTCTGCCGGCCGATCTCTGTCCACATCACATGGTACCCCAAGTTGGAGGATAAGGGGGTTCGGGTTAAGGAAAACTTGATTCGTCCGTAAATTCTTGACTAGTACCTTCAGTAACCGCCCCCGTTGAGCGTGAGGAACATCCCAATGAACGAACCCTTGGTCGGCATCATCATGGGCAGCCAGTCCGACTGGCCCGTCCTCGGCCATGCCGCCGAAACCCTGGAATCGCTGGGCGTGCCCCATGAGACCCGGATCATGTCCGCCCACCGGACGCCGGAGCGCCTCAACGAATACGCCGCCGGGGCCCGGGACCGGGGCCTGAAGGTGATCATCGCCGGCGCCGGCATGGCCGCGGCCCTGCCCGGGGCGGCGGCGGCGCTGACGCCCTTGCCGGTCCTCGGCGTGCCCATGGAAACCAAGGTCATGGGCGGCCTGGACAGTCTTTTGTCCATGGTCCAGATGCCCCGGGGCATCCCCGTCGGCACCCTGGCGATAGGCAAGGCGGGCGCCGTCAACGCGGCCCTGCTGGCGGCCGCCATCCTGGCCCTCGGCGACGACGGGATCGCCGCCGCCCTCGACGAATGGCGCCGCAAGCAAAGCGCCGAAACCCCGGAAACCCCTTAAGCGACCCCTCCCCCGCTAGAGCGCTATCGGGCTAGCCACGGCGCAAAATCATCCCGCTGGTTCCAACTAATCCGATAGCGCTCTAAACAGGCCGCCCTTCACCAAGTCGTGATCGGATGTGACTGGCAAAGGGGGCAGGAGTTGGGCCACCATTGCCGTCAGGGGAATCGCCCCTTATCCCCTCCGCCCCCACGGCGGGATGAAAAAACTCCCTGATTGGGCCGGAGCTTCGTTGCGCGGCCCACCGCCCCACCGGGTGGAAATTCCTCAAAAGGGGCGCGGGTTTTTTAGCCCGCGCCCCTTTTTTTCGCCTGCCAGAGATTATGCCAAAGGGCGTTGAGCTTGACTCATCGCCCTTTGGCAAGCGCGACCGCGCGCCGGCGCTTATGCCTGAGAGCCTGCTCAGGCAATGAACGCCCAGCGGTCCTTTTTAAGGGCCGCTGGTATTATTTAACGTTCGGACGGTTTGGTCCCGCGCCGCCCGCCGGAAAGCCCGCGCCAGATCCTGAACGGGGACGGAATCCTAGCCAGCGCCTCCGCCACGCGCGCCTTGATCTTGGGGATTCGCATCACGCCCGCGATCCGGCGGTCCAGGAATTCCCAGGTGTCGGCGAAGTCCTCGGAATCGTCGCCGAGCCAGTACAGAACCGTCGACACATAGACCGAGGCCAGCAGGGCGCGCTTGGTGTAGAAGTTGAAGTCCGTGGCCGTGTCTCCCGCCGCGTACCACATGGCGTTCACGGTCTTCCATGTGCAGCTGGCGGCGAGTCCGGCATTGGGCGGCAGGGCCAGGAAGGACAAGAGGCGGCGGCAGGCCTCGCGGTGCGGCGCCAGCTCTTCCAGGCGCGCTCTCACGGCCGCCGCCACCCGGTCGCTGACTTTCATCTCCGTGATGTTCTGGCGTTCCAGCTCCTCCACCATGCGGCGGTCGAAATAGGCCGAGCAATAGGCCGCGACCTCCACCATGCCGCCGGGAAAGGCGCCGAGGCCGAGATCGCGCTCGAGGCCCGCGTCGAGCACGCCAAGCTTGAGGGCGGCCCTGCTCCAGCCGTCGAAGGGCACATGGGCCAGGGTGGCAAGCAGGATCTTGTCCTTGAGCGCGCTCATAGGTCTCCTTCCGGCACGGGGGGGGCCGAATTTTCCTCGCCGCCGCGCCTCATCTCGTCGACAAAACCGAACAGGGACAGGTCCTCCATGCGCCGAGGATACAGGATTCCGTCCAAATGGTCGCATTCGTGCTGGACGACCCGGGCGTGGAAGCCGCTCGCCGTCTCCTCGATGGTCTCGCCATTGGGGCCCGCGCCGCCGTAACGGATGTTCACATAACGGGGCACCGCCCCGGTCAGGCGGGGCAGCGACAGGCACCCTTCCCAGTCCGTGTCCATCTCGTCGCCGAGGGGCTCGATCCAGGGGTTGACCAGCACCGTCAGGGGCCGGCCCCGCCCTTCGGGCCCCCCGCCATCGGCCGGCGCCCCTTCGCCGCCGTCCCGGTGGGGGGGGATGTGGAAGATCACCACGCGCTTGGGCACGTGAACCTGAGGCGCCGCCAAGCCGATTCCGCCCGCGTCCGCCATGGTCTCGACCATGTCGGCGACCAGCCGCTTAATCGCGCTCGCCGTCGGGTCGTCAACGGGCTCGGCCGGGCCTGCCAGCACCGGATGGCCCATGCGGGCGATTTTCAAGATGGCCATGAATTCCCTGCAAATTCCCTGCGAATCCCCGGCGTTTTCGGCGACCGGCCTATCATGCCCCGCCGGGGCCGGGCCGCCAAGGCGGCTTTTCATGACCCCGTGCGCCGCCGCCGGACCTTCACAACGGCGCCTCGATGTGATAGAAGGCCC
>JADFTO010000153.1 GCA_022560215.1 Pseudomonadota bacterium
CCGGCACGTGGCCGACGGGGTCGGCGCCATGGTGGTCCCGGGGTCGGGCCTGATCAAGGACCAGGCGGAAGAGGAGGGCCTGGACGCCATCTTCACCGCCGCCGGCTTCGAATGGCGGGAGCCCGGGTGCTCCATGTGCCTGGCCATGAACGACGACCGGCTGGAGCCGGGCGAGCGCTGCGCGTCGACGTCGAACCGCAACTTCCAGGGCCGGCAAGGGAAGGGCGGGCGCACCCACCTGGTCAGCCCGCCCATGGCCGTGGCCGCGGCGGTGACGGGGCGGCTCACGGACGTGCGCGAACTCGTTGGCGACGACTCAGGGGTAAAAGCCCATGCATAAGTTCACCACCCTGACCGGCGTCGCCGCCCCCTTGCCCATGATCAACGTGGACACGGACATGATCATCCCCAAGCAGTTCCTCAAGACCGTGGAACGCACGGGCCTGGCCCGGGGCCTGTTCCTGGACATGCGCTTGAATGACGACGGCTCGGAAAACCCCGACTTCGTGCTCAACAAGCCGGCCTGGCGCCACTCGGTCATCCTGGTGGCGGGGGAAAACTTCGGCTGCGGGTCGTCCCGGGAGCACGCGCCCTGGGCGCTGCTGGATTTCGGCATCCGCTCGGTCATCGCGCCCAGCTTCGGCGACATCTTCTACAACAACTGTTTCCTGAACGGCATCCTGCCCATAAAGCTTCCCGCCGAACAGGTGGACAGGCTCCTGGACGACGCCGGGCGCGGCTCGGGCGCCACCCTGACCGTGGACCTGGAGAGCCAGACCATCCTCAGGCCGGAAGGCGACGAGATCGCCTTCGACATAGACCCCTTCAAGAAGCATTGCCTCCTGAACGGCCTCGACGACATCGCGCTGACCCTGGAGAAGGCGGACAAGATCGACGCCTTCGAAGGCGGCCAGCGGGCGGCCCAGCCCTGGCTCTACGGCTGACCGCCGGTCCGGGATCGAACCACCGTATCTTTTTAAGATATGCGTCTGATTTCAGAACCACGGATGAAGGCGATGGTGTCTCGGTTTGAATTTTGATGCCATGATAAGCGCCAAGCGGACTCGAATGTCGGCCGCCAACTGAAGGAGAACGAACCATGGCTAAGGACCGCTTCGGTAATCCGCATGCACCGGGGCTCCCCTACGCCCACGGCGAGTACATCCGCAGCAGCAAGGACGACCACGTTAAACTGCGTCACGCCTGGCGGTTCATCGAGCAGCGCGCGAAAGAGAAGGGACTGGGCGATGTCTATAATTTATCAGGCCTAGAGCGGCGTTTCGACGCCTCGCCCGACGATGCGGAACTGCTCGACGACGAGTTGGCGCCGGCGCTCATGGTCGACCGGTTGGACGCATTGGCGCTCGACCATCTCGGCGGCGACCCTGCGAAGCACGGAATCATGGTCCTTAACCGCCAGACCGCGGCGGTGTTGACGGCGACGCTTGTCCTCGCCCGTCCGGGCGAGACGGTGATAGGCGTCTCCGCCACCGGCAGCCACCCCTGTATCGTCCGCGCGGCGAAGCGCGCAGGGGCAAATTTCATCGACACCGTCGGCCTTGCTGATTTCGAAAAAGCGCTGGCAGAGTCCGCCAAGGTGGCATTGGTGTCCATGACCCGGCTCGCGGTGAGCTACGAGATTCTTAGCCTCAAGGAGATCGAGCGCATCGTCGATCTCGCCCATGGCGTAGGCGCCAAGGTGCTGATCGATGACGCCGGAGGCGCGCGCGTCGGTCCGGCGGTATTCGATCAGCCGAAAATGCTGGAGCTCGGCGTCGACGTCGGCTCGACCGGTCTCGACAAATACGGCACGATCGGGCCGCGTATCGGCCTGCTCGGCGGGCGACGGGAGATCGTCGAAGAGATCCGGGCACTCGCTTTCGAGCTCGGCACAGAGGCCAGGCCGATGCTCTATCCAGCCATCGTCCGCTCGCTCGAGCAATACCAGCCGGCCCGGGTGCGCGAGCTGGTCGCGACCACCAAGGAAGTGATTGTGGCGCTCAAGAAACGGCTTGGCAACAGGATCACCGAGACGCCTGTGATCGCCCGCCTTGACGGTGAGGACATCCTGGAAATAGCCATGGAGCGTGCCGGCCTCAGCGAACGGCCGGTGGTGCCGGTGGAGGCCTCGGCGGGCCTTGCCATGCTGCTGCTCAGGGATTATGGCATGCTGACTGTCCATTTTGCGGGCCTGCCGCCCGGCACGTCGTCCATGCTCATCAAGTTCGTGTCGCCGGAAACCCTTGCCCGTTTCGGCGGCGCCGAGCGGTTTGCCGATGCCGTCGACCGATCCCTCGACCGGTTGGCCGACGTGATCGGCGATCCGCTGGCCTTCCGCAACCTGCTGTTCGGCTAGGCGATCGGCCTTCGGCTGGATTTCGGTTCCCACCCGCTGAACCGCCTAATCCAATGAATTTCCGCTTCGGGTCCAGGAGCAGCAACTGCCGATGACCCCGCGCCGATGTCCGCCGTTGGGCGTAAAGCAGACTTGGATCCGCTAAAAACGGACGCCCACGGCGTTGGTTTGGCTGGATTTCTATTTGAGACACTGCCATGAAGGCGGATGACGACTCGTCCTGACCAGGAAAAGTAAAAGCAGAGGACCCCATGGCCGCCAACAAGAAGCTCCTGATCCTGCCCGGCGACGGCATCGGCCCCGAGGTCATGGCCGAGGTCAGCCGGGTCATCGATTGGCTGGACGCCAAGCGCCGGGTCACCTTCGAGGTCTCCGAAGGCCTCGTCGGCGGCGCCTCCATCGACGCCCACGGCACGCCCCTGACCGAAGAGACCATGGCCGAGGCCCACTCCGTCGACGCCGTCCTGATGGGTGCCTGCGGCGGGCCCGAGTGGGACGACCTGCCCTTCGAGCAGAAGCCAGAGCGCGGCCTGTTGCGCCTGCGCAAGGAAATGGACCTGTTCGCCAACCTGCGCCCGGCGGTGGTGTTCGACGCCCTGGCCGACGCCTCGTCCCTGAAGACCGAGGTGGTCCGGGGCCTGGATATCTTGATCATCCGGGAGCTCACGGGCGGCATCTACTTCGGCGAGCCCCGCGGCATCGAGGATCTCCCGGGCGGCGGCCGCCGGGGGATCAACACCCAGGTCTACACCACCGATGAGATCCGGCGCGTCGCCCGGGTCGCCTTCGAGTTGGCGGGCAAGCGTTCGAACCGGGTGTGTTCGGTGGAAAAGGCCAACGTCATGGAAAGCGGCGTCCTCTGGCGCCAGGAGGTGCAGGCCCTCCACGACGAGGAATACCCTGACCTGGAGCTCTCCCACATGTACGCCGACAACTGCGCCATGCAGCTGGTGCGCGAGCCCAAGCAGTTCGACGTCATCGTCACCGACAACCTGTTCGGCGACATGCTGTCCGACGAGGCGAGCATGCTGACGGGATCACTGGGCATGCTGCCGTCCGCGTCCCTTGGCCCCGAGGATTCATCGGGCCGCCGCAAGGCCCTTTACGAACCGGTCCACGGCAGCGCCCCGGACATCACCGGCAAGGGCATAGCCAATCCGCTGGCCTCGGTGCTCAGCTTCGCCATGGCGCTCCGCTACTCCTTCGAGCTGGACGAGGACGCGGCCCTCATCGAAGGCGCGGTCGAGGACGTGCTGGCGGCCGGCCTGCGCACCGCCGACATCATGCAGCCGGGCAAGGAGCGGGTCTCCACCGCCGCCATGGGCGAGGCCATCACCGCCGCCATGGACGGGCGGGCGGGGTAGGGCATTTTCCATGGAAGTGGAAACATGCGATAAGACCGCGCGTCGCTTGAGCGGCCAAAGGCAAAATCTAGAACGAATTACATTTAAATGTAATTCTCTCTAGGCGCCGCTTGAAAAGCGCGCCCAAGGGGCGTAAATCACCCGGCGTATTCGTGTCTGAGGAGTTTTGGTCATGGGCTACAAGGTCGCCGTGGTCGGCGCCACCGGCAACGTGGGGCGGGAGATTCTCACCACCCTGGCGGAGCGCAAGTTCCCCGCCGACGAAGTGGTGGCGCTGGCGTCCGAGCGCTCCGTCGGCGTCGAGCTTTCCTTCGGCGAGAAAGATGTCTTGAAAGTCCGCAACCTGGCCGAGTTCGACTTCGCCGGCACGGACATCGTCATGTCCTCGCCCGGCGCCAGGGTTTCCGCCATCTTCACCCCGAAGGCGGCGGCCGCCGGCGCCGTGGTCATCGACAACACGTCTCACTTCCGCATGGAGCCCGGCGTCCCCCTGGTGGTGCCGGAAGTCAACGGCGCGGCAATCGCCGGCTACGCCAAGCGCAACATCATCGCCAACCCCAACTGCGCCACCATCCAGCTGGTGACGGCCTTGAAGCCACTGCACGACCTGGCGCCCATCAAGCGCCTGGTGGTGGCCACATACCAGTCCACTTCCGGAAGCGGCAAGGCCGCCATGGACGAACTGTTCGAGCAGACGCGCGGCATCTACGTCAACGAACCGGTGTCCAGGTTCCAAGACGTGTTCACCAAGCAGATCGCCTTCAACGTCATTCCCCACATCGACACCTTCATGGACGACGGCTCGACCAAGGAGGAATGGAAGTTGGCGGTTGAAACCAACAAGATCCTAAACGCCGACATCCGGCTCACCGCCACTTGCGTTCGCGTGCCGGTGTTCATCGGCCACGCCGAAGCGGTCAACGTCGAGTTCAGGAAACCGATGGACGAGGACCAGGCCCGCGAAGCGCTACGTTCGGCGCCCGGCGTCATCGTCATCGACCGCCGGGAGGACGAGGGCTACGTCACCCCAGCCGAATGCGCCGGCGAGGACGCGGTCTTCGTCAGCCGCATCCGCAAGGACCCGACGGTGGCGAACGGCCTCAATCTGTGGATCGTGTCGGACAACCTGCGCAAGGGGGCGGCCCTGAACGCGGTGCAGATCGCCGAGGAGCTGATCTCATCCCACTTGCGCCAGGCGGCTTGAGCCGGCGCGCGCCCCGCGCGTCACGAACACGGCGCTCGATAGCCCGGGCCGGGCGCACATCGCGGGGTATCATCCTTCGCCATTCGGGAGGCCCCCATGAAACCGACACTCGCCCCAGGCATCCGCCACAAGCACTCGGTCACGGTCACCGAAGCCATGACCGTTCCGGCCCTTTTCCGGGAGTCCGAGACCTTGAAGGCCATGCCGCCGGTGTTCGCCACCGGTTTCATGGTGGGATTCATGGAATGGGTGTGCCTGGAAGCCATGGCCCCCCACCTGGACGACAACGAGGGAAGCGTCGGCGTCCACGTGGATTTGAGCCACACCGCGGCGACCCCGGTGGGAATGACCGTGACGGCCGAGGTGGAGTTGGAAAGCATCGACGGGCGCCTGACCTGGTTCCGGGTCGTGCTCCGCGACGAGCGGGATATCATCTGCGAAGGCCGGCACCAGCGGGCCGTCATCGACAAGGCGAAATTCCTGGCGAAGGTGCACCAGAAACAGCGCCAATACACTTAGAAATCCCCGGCCTCCGTCCGGGTCAATTCGGTCCATACTCGAGCAGGATGAACTGCACGGCCAGCATTGCGTAGAAGGGCGGAACCGATCAATGTTGACCGCCGGGCTTGCCGCCGGCGGGCTCTTGAGCATTTCCCACGTTAGTGAAACCATGCGATAAGGCCTCGGCGGCGCTTGAGCGGCCAGAGGCATAACCGAGAAGCGATTCCTTTTGAATGGAATTCGCTCTTGAGTGAGTTTGAGTCGAATGTCCAGCGACGAAATCGTCGATCTCCTGGTCGTCGGCGGCGGCATCAACGGCGTCGGCATCGCCCGCGACGCGGCGGGGCGCGGACATTCGGTGGTCCTTTGCGAGCAGGGGGATCTGGGCGGCGCCACCTCGTCGGCCAGCACCAAGCTCATCCACGGCGGATTAAGGTACCTGGAGCACTACCGCTTCGGCCTGGTGCGGGAATCCCTGGCCGAGCGCGAGACCCTGCTCCGCCTGGCGCCCCACGCCATCCGCCCCTTGCGCTTCATCCTCCCCCTCGGGCCGGCGGGACGTCCGGCCTGGCTCATCCGCTTAGGGCTCATTCTCTACGACTCCTTAAGCCGCCGGGTCACCCTGCCCGGATACGAGTCCATCGACCTCACCCGGCATCCCGCGGGCGCCCCCCTGGTGCCGGGGATTCGCCGGGGGTTCGCCTATTCAGATTGCCGGGTGGACGACTCCCGCCTGGTGGTCCTCAACGCGCTGTCGGCCGCCGAACACGGGGCCCTGATACTCACCCGGACCCGCTTGGTCTCGGCCGAGGCGGACTCGGGCCTGTGGTCGGCGAGGCTGGTTTCCACCGCTGGCGGGGAGGGCGAGCGGCGGCTCCGGGCGCGGGTCCTGGTCAACGCCACCGGGCCCTGGGTGGCCCGCTTCCAGGAGGATGCCGTCGGGGTCGCTGCGTCTCACCCCGTCCGCCTGGTCAAGGGCAGCCACATCGTGGTGCCGAGGTTGTTCGATCAGGACCAGGCCTACATCTTCCAACACACCGACAACCGTGTCTTTTTCGCCATTCCCTACGAGGACGACTTCACCCTGATCGGCACCACC
>JADFTO010000154.1 GCA_022560215.1 Pseudomonadota bacterium
GCGCCGCCAGCTGCTAGAGCAGGCCCTTGAGCAGAACGCCGATGATGTAGGCGAGGACGGCGGCGCCGCCGCCGAGAAGCAGCGTCTCGAGGCCCGACCAGTACCAGCGCTGGTGAACGAAGCGCGCTTTCACCGCGCCGACAGCGAAGAAGGCCCGCTTGCCCGGGGCGCTGGCTTGAAACTTCGGCGCCCAGGTGGCGTAGAGGACGAAGCCGGCGAGAATGGCCTGGAGCAGCGGCGTCGGCAGGGAAACCACCAACTGCCCGCCGAGGGCGGCGCCGAGGACCGTTCCGGCCAGGAAAGCCGGCACGATCGGGTAGAGGACATGGCGGACCAAGAGGGCCGTCCGGCCCAGGTTGGAGCCGAGCTGAACCACCCCGTGCAAGGGGATCAAGGCGGCCGGCGGCAGAAAGATCGCCATGGTCGTGATCATCAGAATGCCGCCGCCGAGGCCCAACGCGGCCGTGATGAAACTGCCCAGGAACGAGATTCCGCAGAGCAGGATAAAGTCCCAGGGCCCCAGTCCGGTCCCCGCCACGGCAAAATCCGCAAGCTCGGCCACTCCCGTTTCCCCCGCCGCCGCTCAGGACCGCTTGCCCAAGGCGGTGAAGCGGGCCCGGAAACCGCTGTCCCGCCAGGCGAAATAGGTGACCAAGGGATGCGCCAGGATGAGGAGCGTGATCCACCATTCGAAGGCGTCCTCGTAACGGCGGTAATCGTCATAAAACGCCCAGGACAGGAGGCTGAGCGCGCCTAAGAAGGCAACGGCGGCGCAGATGCCGAGGAGGCTCCTGACGATGGGCGCGGGGACCGCCGTCACCCCAGTCCTCGCCAGCGCCGCGATCTGGACGGTCATCAGCAGCTGGGCGAGGTAGGTGAGGATATAGAACAGGGTCATGCCGAGGCGGCGCTGCAGGCGGTAGAGCTCGCCCACCTCGCCCAGCACGCTTGCGTAAACGAACAGGCCGAGCCCCGCCGCCACCCCGAGCCACAACATGGAGCGGTTGAGCAGGGGCTTTTCGGTTCCCAGCGTCTTCAGCCACTCCATGACGAGCTTCCAGTAGATCACCATGAAGACGGCGGTGGGGATGATCGCCGCCCGGAAAACGACGCTTTCCGGACTGTGACGCCCGGTGGCGCTGATGGAGACGCAGTCCGGGAAGTAGGGAAAGCACCATGAAAGGTGGCCCAGATAGGCGGCCAGGAGATAGCAGCCGTGAACGGCGGCGGCGGGCAGCAGGGCCGTCACCAGGGGAATGGAGTTCAGCCTCATCGGGACCCATTCCCCGGGCGGGGCCATCGGGCGCGCTCCTCAGCAGCCGCGCCCGCGGCGGTTCCCGCCGCCTCGTCCGCTCCCCCGGTCATGCACCCTCGACGTAACGGACCATGCGCAGGCGCATCTCGGGATCGGGGAGGCGGCCAAGGCCTGCGCCCATGTTCTCGACCATGTGGTCCACCCGCGAGGTGGCGGGGATGGCGCAGGTGACGGCGGGGTGGGAGACGATGAACTTGAGGAAGAACTGGGCCCAGTTCGCGCAGTCGAACGAGGCGGCCCAGACCGGCAGCGGCCGGCGCTCGAACAGGTCGAACAGCGCGCCTCTGCGGAAAGGCCGGTTGACGATCACCGCCAGGCCCCGTTCGGCGGCCAGCGGCAGGAGCCGCCTTTCGGCCTCCCGGTCGAGGATGTTGTAGGTGAACTGGACGAAGTCGATGGGCTGGCGGGCCATCACCATCTCCAACTCGCCATGGCGGCGGCCGTGGGACGTGGTCACCCCGATGTAGCGCACCCGGCCTTGCGATTTCATGTCCTTGAGGGTCTCCAGGTGCCCCTCCCAGCCCAGCAGGTTGTGGACCTGCATGAGGTCGAAACGGTCCACCCCCCACGATGCCTGAGAGTTCTTCATCTGCTTGATGCCGTACCACTTGAAAGGGGTCCAGACCTTGGTGGCGGAGAACGGCGAGCGCCTGCCGGCGATGCGCTCCAGGCAGTAGCCGATGACCTCCTCGGAAGAGCCGTACATGGGCGACGAATCGATCACGGCGCCGCCCGCCTCGAAAAACGCCCTGAGCACCTCGACCCGTCTCTCGCGCAAGGTCTCGCTGTGGCCCACGTTGAAGGTGACCCACGATCCCATGCCGATCACCGGCAGGCGTTCCCCGGTCGCCGGTATGGCCTTCTCCAGCGTGGCCGCGGCAAAAGCCGGGCGGCGCCCGAACTTGACCATAGCCCCGACGCCGGCCATGGAGGCTAGGAACGCGCGGCGGCTCGGTCCCCGCTTGCCTTGCTTCACCTATCAGTCTCCCAAGTTGTTCCGGCGCTTAGGGTCGCCAGGGAAGCCGCTCTAGTCGCCGGTCTGCACCACGCCAACCGAAGCCAGGCGATCCACCTCGCCGGGCGCGTAGCCGAGCAGGTCCTGGAGAATGGGGCGCGTGTGCTGGCCGAGGCCGGGCGCCGCCCTGGCGGGAAGGGTGGGGGCCGAGGACAGATGCGGCGGCGTGCGGGCGAACTGGATGTCGCCCACGTCCGGGTCCTCGACGGTCATGAGGATGCCCCGGGCCTCCACCTGGGGGTCGGCGAAGATGTCCTCGACGGTGTTCACGGGCCCCGTCGGGATGCCGCGCCCGTTGAGGTCGTCCACCGCATCGGCCCGGGTCATGGGGGCCAGCCAGTCCTCGATGATGGGGTGGAGGAAGTCCGCGTTGGCGGCCCTGGCCGTGCCGGTGCTGGCGCGTTCGTCCTCGATCAGGTCTTCGCGCCCCATGGCCTCGCACAGGCGCCGCCAGATGATGTTGTCGGGCACGTTGAGTGCGATGTAGCCGTCCTTGGTCTTGTAGGCGCCCCGGGGGTAGAGGTTCCTGGGCCGCCCCCGGTGCGCGGACTGGCCGACGGCCGAATAGAGCGCGATCATGGATTCGTTGAGGGAAATCATGTTGTCGAGCATGGAGGAATCCACCAGCTGGCCCTGACCCGTCCTCTGGCGCATGAACAGGGCCTGCTGGATGCCGTAGGCGGTGACCAGTCCGGAATAGATGTCGGCCATGCCGTAGATGGTCCAGGACGGCGGCTTGTCCTCGAATCCGACCAGGTGCATGATGCCGCTCATGGCCTCGGCCACGATGTCGAAGGCGGGGCGCCCGCTGTAGGGCCCGAGGAATCCCGGCAGGCGGCCGAATCCGGAGATGAAGGCGCAGACCAGCCGGGGATTGATCTCCTTCAGGTCGTCATAGCCGAGGCCCATCTTTTTCATGGAACCGGGGCGGATGTTCTCGACCACCACGTCGGAACAGGCCACCAGTTTCTTGTAAATATCCTTGCCTTCGTCCGAGCGCAGGTCGAGCGCCAGGCTTTTCTTGTTGCGGTTGTAGGCCATGAAGCCGACGGCCTTGCTGACCCCGTTCTTTTCCACGAAGGGGGGCATGGCCCGCCTGGGATCGCCGCTGCCCGGGCGCTCGATCTTGATCACCTCGGCGCCGGCGTCGGCCAGAAGCAGGGTGCAGTAGGGGCCGGATATGTACTGCTCGACGCCGATGACGCGGATGCCGGAAAGGGGTCGGTCCATGGACTTGGGATCCTTTTGCGGCAGAGGTCAGTCCCCGATCCATTCCACCATGGTGGAGACGCCCATCCCGACGCCGACGCAGAGCGTGGCGAGGCCGTAATAGGGGCGCGCCTCACCGGCCGCCCGGCGCTTCATTTCATGCAACAGGGTGACCAGGATGCGGGCGCCGGAACAGCCCGTGGGATGGCCGAGCGCGATGGCCCCGCCGTTGACGTTGGTGATCTCGCCTTTCAGTCCCAGGCGGCGCATGCAGCCCAGCGTCTGGGCGGCGAAGGCCTCGTTGAGTTCGATCAGGCCGACATCGTCCAGGCTCATGCCGAGACGGGTGAGCAGCTTCTCCGTCGCCGGCACGGGGCCGTACCCCATGACCCCGGGATCGACCCCGGCGACGGCGGAGCCGATCCAGCGGACCATGGGCTTCAATCCCAGCTCGTCCGCCTTTTCCCTGCTCGTCACCAGCAGGGCCGCGGCGCCGTCGTTGATGCCGCTGGAGTTGCCCGCCGTGACCGTGCCCCCCTTGCGGAACGACGGCTTGAGCTTGGCCATGTCGGCCTCCGAGGTGGCGAGCCTGTAGCGGCCGCCTTCCCTCTCGAAGCGGGGATGCTCGTCGGCCTCCACGATCACGGGGTCCCCTTTGCGCCGGGGCACGGGGATGGGCACGATCTCGTCGGCGAAGCGGCCCTCGTCCATGGCGGCCACCGCCCGGCGGTGGCTTTCCACCGCGAAGGCGTCCTGATCGGCGCGGCTGATCTGCATTTCGTCGGCGATGTTCTCGGCGGTCTCGCCCATGCTGATGATGGGATAAAGGGCGTCCATCCTGGGGTTGGTGAAGCGCCAGCCGATGGTGGTGTCGAAAATCTCAGGATTCCCGAAGGCGGGCACCCGTTCCGGCTTGGGCATGCTCCACGGCGCCCGGCTCATGGATTCGACGCCGCCGCCGATGAACACGTCGCCTTCGCCCGCGATGACGGACTTGGCCGCCTGATTGACCGCTTCCAGGGCGGAGGCGCAATTCCTGTTCAAGGTGATTCCCGGGACCTCCACGGGGAACCCGGCGAGCAGGGCCGACATCCGGGCCACGTCCCGGTTGTCCTCGCCGGCCTGGTTGCCGCACCCGGCGTAAACGTCGTCGATCAGGGCGGGATCGACGCCGGTCCGTTCCATCAACGCCTTGAGGACGTGGGCCAGCAGGTCGTCGGGGCGGACGGACGACAAGCTGCCCCCGTATTTGCCGATGGGACTGCGCACTCCATCGATGATGACGACTTCGCTCAAGGGCTTCTCTCCCGGCCGGCCGGCGGCTACTGCGCGGGCGCGCCCGGCATGGCCGCGCCGGGCATCCGCCGGTTGCCCCGGGGGGAGACGGTGATGGAGACTTCCGATCCGAGCAGGGTTGCGCTCTGCACCTGGATGGTGGCGATGCGGTCCTGGCGCGAGAACGTGAGCACGCTGATGGCGGCGCGGATGGAGGTGATCTCCTGCCAGCCGAATTCGGGCAGCTTCTGCTTGTAGAAGTCGAACATGTCGTTGGCGCTGTGCGATGAGCTGATCACCAGCCGCCCGAACCAGCTGTCATCGCCGCCGAAGATCAGGGTGCGGTCCATGTCGAAATCCACGCCGATGGGCAGGGGCATGTCGGGGAAGCGGACGAAGGCCGCCTCGATCGCCGGCGCCTCGCCCTCTTTATCGGACGCGGGGATGCCGATCGAGCCCCCGCACGCGCTCAACGCCAGACCCACGCCTAGAAGGGACGCGGCTGCAAGGTGGGACGTGCGAATGATCCTGGCCATGAATTCCTATGCCGGGCCGTCTCGGGCCGGGCGATTCCCTGACGCCATCCTATAGCATTCCGGCCGGGGCGCGTCCATGCGGGCCCGGGTTGCGGGATTTTGATTAGGGGTGTGGTATGTATGATGCCGAAAGCCCCCCCTCAACAACCGTCGAGTGCCGTTCCATGAAACCCGTCATCCTCGTCACCCGCAAGCTGCCGGACGCCGTGGAAGAGCGCCTCAAGCGCGACTACGAACCCCGGCTCAACCCCGACGACCGGCTCTATACCAAGGATGAGATCATCGAGCGGGCGGAGGGCGCCGACGCCATCCTGCCCTGTCACACCGAAGCCATGACGGCCGACGTTATCGGACGGCTGCCCGACAGCATCCGGGCCATCGCCAATTTCTCGGTCGGATACGACCACGTGGACCTGGAGGCGGCCAAGGCCCGCGGCATCATCGTCACCAATACGCCCGAGGTGCTGTCCGACGCCACCGCCGAGCTGACCATACTCTTGATGCTGGGCGCCGCCCGCCGGGCCGGCGAGGGCGAGCGCCTGGTTCGCGCCGGGGAATGGAAGGATTGGAGCCCGTCCTTCATGGTCGGCACCCAGATGACCGGCAAGCGCCTCGGCATCATCGGCCTGGGCCGGGTCGGCCGGGTGACGGCGCAGCGCGCACGGGGCTTCGACATGGAAATTCATTACCACGACCTGAACCGCCTGCCTGCCGAGGCCGAGGCCGGCGCCATCTTCCACCAGACCGTGGAAGACCTGCTGCCCCATTGCGACTTCCTGGCCATCCACTGCGTCGCCAGCCCGCAGACCCGGGGCCTGCTCGACGCCGAGCGTATCGCCTTGCTGCCCGAGGGCGCCATTGTGGTCAACGCCGCCCGCGGGGTCATCGTCGACGACGAGGCGCTGATCCAGGCGCTGAAATCGGGCCGTGTGAAGGCGGCCGGGATCGACGCCTACAACAACGAGCCCAACATCCATCCCGGATACAAGGACCTCCCCAACGCCTTCCTCATGCCCCATATCGGCAGCGCCACGGCCGAGACCCGCGACGCCATGGGCTTCAGGGCGCTGGACAACCTCGACGCCATCTTCGCCGGCCGCGAGCCGAAGGACAGGGTAGCGTGAAGTCATTTTTTAGGGGGT
>JADFTO010000155.1 GCA_022560215.1 Pseudomonadota bacterium
GCCTTCTTTTGCCCCGTGGCGTCGTTACGCCCCTCATCCGATGCGCAAGCATTGCCTTTCGGAGCGTGCCTAGCCACGGGACAAAATAATCCCGGTCAAATGGTTCCTATCAATCCTGACCCGCTCTGGAGGACCGACACGCCATGCCCTGCCGATTCCTGATCGTGCTCTTCGCCGCCGTCGCATTCGCCGCCGCCGCCCTGGCCGCCGAGCCCGCCTTCACGCCGAAGCAAAAGCGGGCGGTGGAGGACGTGGTGCGCCAGTACCTGCGGGACAACCCGGAGGTCCTGATCGAAGCCATCGAAGCCCTGCGCGAAAAGCAAAGGGCCGGTAGCGCCCGGCGACTCCAGGAAACCCTGGCCTCCAAGCGCGGGGAGCTGGAAAACGACCCCGCCTCGCCGGTGGCGGGGAATCCTGAGGGCAACGTGACGGTCGTCGAATTCTTCGACTACAACTGCCCCTATTGCAAAATGGTCTATCCCCGGGTGCGGAACCTCCTCGAATCCGACGGCAATATCCGCTACGTGCTCAAGGAATTTCCCATCCTCGGCCCGCAATCGGTGGCGGCGGCGCGGGCCGCCCTGGCGATCTGGAAGATGGATTCGAAAAAGTACATGCCCTTCCACGCCTCGATGATGAAATCGAGGGGGAAGCTCTCCGAGGCCACGATCTTCGATCTGGCGGCGGAGGCCGGCTTCGACGCGGCGGCGCTGAGAAAGGCCATGGCCGAGCCCTGGATCGACGAGGCGCTGCAAAAGAACATCGAGCTGGCGGAATCCCTCGACATCAACGGCACGCCGGGCTTCGTCATCGGCAACCGCGTGATCCCGGGCGCCGTCGACCTGGATACCCTGAAAGAACTGGTGGCGGCGGCCCGCAAGGGGGGGGCCAGGGTCGAGATCGCGCCCCTTCAACGCACCGGCAAAAGCGAAAACCGGTAACCGCGGACTCCGTCGACGAAGAGCAGCAGGTGCTTGGCGCCCTTCTTCTTGGCCTGGCGGTACTTGGCGATCACTTGATCGGGTTTCCAGACCTCGTCTTGATTGACCTGGAGGATGACCTCGCCGGGCTTGAGGTCCATGTCCTGGGCCTTGGTCTTGTCCACCAGGGTGATCACCACGCCGTTGGAGCCCCAGCGCAGGCCGAAACTCTCGCGCACTTTGCCTGAGATCGTGGACAGGGTCAGGCCGACCGCCGGCAGGATGGCGAAGGCATCCTTGGAGACGCGCCATTTCTCCGTCCGCTTGCCCGCCTTCAGGGTCAAGGACACCTTCGAGCCCCGGCGCAACACCGTCACCGGGACCTTTTGCCCGACCTTGATTCCGCCGACGACGGAAACCAACCGTTTGAAGGTATCGATGTTCTTGCCGGCGAAGACGACGATGAGGTCGCCGCGCATGAACCCGGCCTTGGCCGCCGGACCGCCGAGCGCCACGTCGCGGACCAGGACTCCTTCGGCCTTCTCCAGGCCGAGCGCGGCGGCCAAGGCCGGGGTGATCCCCTGCACCTGCATGCCGGTGAAACCAGCCTCGGCGGCAAACGCCGGCGGCGGCAAAAGGGCCGCGATCACCGCCAGGACGCCGAGCGACAACCGTTGGAACCTGGTCAACATGTCTTCGAGACTAAACCCTGCACATGCCGGACTCAACAGGATGGCGGGGTCATGGCCTCGATTTTCTCGAGGGTCAGGACCACGGAGAAAGCTTTGAAATCCAACACCATGCGCGTGGCGACCCCGTTATCCAACTGATGTATCTCTATCTCGTATTCGGGCGCGGCGGCGCGGCTGTCCTGGGGAAAGAAGGCCAGCCTCACGTTCCATCCGGGACGGTCCGTCAAGGGGCCGAGCGCGCCGCCTTCGCCTGGCTCTTTCCTCCGGCCGATGAAGGCGACCGCGCGCTCTGGCCCTTGTCCGTCGGCGCCGTCGAAAACGATACGCGATGCCCGCCGCTCGCCGGCCATGGCCCGGTCGATCAGCCACCTGGTATGGCCGACGGGAAAGAGGGTCTCCCCCGGCAGGCTCAGGGTCCTGGCCTCGGGCAGCTTGAAGGCGGCTTCGCCGGGACCGCCGCCGGCGCCGATGCTGGCCCGGCCCCTGACGGATTCGGTTTTGTCCCCCGTTTTCCTCCTGGCGGCGAACCGGTAAGCCCTGCCGTCCAGGGATTCCCAGGCGGTGAAGTGAAGGTTTTGTTCGATCCGCTGGCCTTGGGCGGTGACCACGTTCATGGTCATGTCCTGTCCCATGATCCAGCCCTCGCAGGTCTTCTCCAGTTCCATCTTCATGGCGCCGCCAACCTCGACGAAGGCGCCCGGAACCTGGACCGGTCCCAGGGCGAGGGAGTAGATGGCCCGGTGGGAGGCGAGTTCGGCCGCCCCAAGGGGGCCGGTGCCGGCCAAGATCGTTAGGACGGCGACGAAACCGCGGAAAGCCGGGCCGCGCGCCTGGGAAGCGATCCCGTTCATGACCCCCGGACCATAAAGCCCAGGTGAGGGCGCGGAAAGCCGTTCTTGCGAAATGCCGGCAAGCGGGATATCCACATGTCAACCGGCGGTTCGGGCCGCGGAAATGGTGGGGGAGAAATCATTGAGAATCTTGAGCGTTTTCGGAACCCGGCCCGAAGCCATCAAGATGGCGCCCGTGGTCAAGGCCCTGGACCGGGCTTCGGGCCTGGACTCCCGGGTCTGCGTCAGCGCCCAGCACCGGCGCCTGCTGGACCAGGTGCTGGACCTCTTCGGTATCCGGCCCGATTACGACCTGAACATCATGAAGGAGGACCAGGACCTGGCCCATATCACCGAGACGGTGCTATCGGGCATGAACGGCGTGCTCGACGACTTCGAGCCCCAAAGGGTCCTGGTTCACGGCGACACCACCACTACCTTCGCCACCGCCCTTGCCGCCTTCTACCGCCGGATTCCCGTGGGCCACGTGGAAGCGGGGCTGAGGACGGGCGATTTCGCCTCCCCATTCCCCGAGGAAATGAACCGCACCCTGACCGACGCCCTTGCCGACCTCCACTTCGCCCCGACGGAAGGGGCGCGCCAGAACCTGCGCCGGGAAGGGGCGCCGGACGAGCGCATCGTCGTCACCGGGAACACGGTGATCGACGCCCTCCTCATGGTCACCGCCATGCTCCGCGACGACGAGGGCCTCCGCGCCCAAGCGCGGGCCCCGTTCGGGTTTCTCGATCCCGGCCGCCGCCTCATCCTGGTCACCGGCCACCGCCGCGAGAACTTCGGCGATGGCTTCGAGCGCATCTGCGAAGCACTCGCGCGCCTGGCCCGGCGCGACGACGTGCAGATCGTCTACCCCGTCCATCCCAACCCCAACGTCGGCGAACCGGTGAACAGGATACTCGGGTCCGAGCCCCGGATTCACCTGATCGACCCGGTGGATTACCTGTCCTTCGTCTACCTCATGGACAGGGCCCACCTGGTGATCACCGATTCGGGCGGCATCCAGGAAGAGGCGCCGTCGCTCGGCAAGCCGGTCCTGGTCATGCGCGACGTCACCGAACGCCCGGAAGCGGTGAAGGCCGGCACCGTCGTCCTGGTGGGGACGGACACGGACGCCATTACCGGGGAGTGCGAGCGCCTGCTCGACGACGAGGACGCCTACGCGGCCATGAGCCGCATCGCCAATCCCTTCGGAGACGGCCGGGCCAGCGGACGCATCGTCAAGGAGATCCAGCGTGACGCCGCCCTTTGAAAAGATCTGCGTCGTCGGCCTCGGCTACGTGGGCCTGCCGACGGCGGCGGTGATCGCCGGGCGGGGGGTCCCGGTCCTCGGCGTGGACATCAACACCGTCATCGTCGAGACCATCAACCGGGGCCGTATCCATATCGTGGAGCCCGGCCTGGAGGACCTGGTCAACGGCGCCGTCACGTCGGGCAACCTGAAGGCGGCCACGGCGCCCGAGGCGGCGGACGCCTTCATCATCGCCGTGCCGACGCCGTTTGCCGACGGCAACAAGCCCGATCTCACCCATCTCAAGGCTGCGGCTAAGGCCCTGGCACCGGTGCTCAAGGAAGGCGACCTGATCGTCATCGAATCCACCTCGCCCGTCGGCACCACGCGGGCCTTTTCCCAATGGCTGGCCGGCCACCGGCCCGACCTCACCTTCCCCCACGACGCCGGCGAGGAATCCCGCGTGCGGGTGGCCCACAGTCCCGAGCGCGTGCTCCCCGGCCACGTGCTCAGGGAACTGGCGCAGAACGACCGGGTGGTCGGCGGCCTCAGCCCCCGCTGCGCGGCCCGCGCGGTGGAGTTCTACCAAATATTCGTGGAAGGCGAATGCCTGATCACCGACGCGGCCACGGCGGAACTGGTGAAGCTGGCGGAAAACGCCTACCGCGACGTCAACATCGCCTTCGCCAACGAACTCTCCAGGGTGGCCGGGCACCTCGGCGTCGACGTCTGGGACGTGGTGGAGCTCGCCAACCGCCATCCACGCGTCGACATCCTCAAACCCGGCCCCGGAGTCGGCGGACACTGCATCGCCGTGGACCCCTGGTTCATCGTCGATTCGGCGCCCGAGGTGACCGACCTCATCCGCGCCGCCCGCCGGGTCAACGACGCCAAGCCCGCCTACGTCGCAAACCTGGTCCTTAACGCGGCCCGAGGGCGGGATCGGCCCGCCGTCGCCTGTCTCGGCCTCGCCTACAAGGCCGACACCGACGACCTGCGCGAGAGCCCGGCGGTGGAGATCGTCAAGCTCCTGGCGGACGGGCTGGAGGGAGATATCCTGGTGGTCGAGCCCCACGTGGACGCCCTGCCCGCGAGCCTGGAGGGCCTGGCCGGGGTGCGCATGACGGACCTGGAAGAGGCCATCTCCAAGGCCCAGATCGTGGTGCTGCTCGCCGATCACCAGGCATTCCTGTCAATGGACACATCAATGCTCGAGGGCAAGGCGGTCATCGACACCCGGGGCGCCTGGCGCTCGCGGGCGCTTTGAGGCGGTTTGAGGCGGGGGAGACCGGCGATGAAGGCCCTTCTCCAGCGTGTCAGCGAGGCCGCCGTCACCGTCGATGGCCGGGCCGTGGCCGAAATCGGCCCCGGTCTCCTGGTCCTGCTTTGCGTCGAGACGGGCGACGGCGCCGAGCAAGCCCGGTTCCTCGCCCGCAAGTGCGCGAAGCTGCGCATCTTCGAGGACGAGGCGGGGAAGATGAACCTCTCGGTCCTGGACGTTAGGGCAAGCGCCCTGGTGGTCAGCCAGTTCACCCTTGCCGCCGACGTTAGCCGCGGCAACCGGCCCGGCTTCTCGGGCGCCGCCGATCCGGAAACGGCCCGGGACCTCTACGGGCGCTATTGCGCGGACTTGGAAGGACACGGCGTGCCGGTGAAGACCGGCACCTTCGCCGCCCACATGGCCGTCAGCCTGGTCAACGACGGCCCCGTCACCATCTGGCTGGACACGCGGGCTAGAGCGCAATCTTGCGATCCTGTCCCGGCGCGACAAAGGGAGCCCCATCAATGAAACTGGTGCGTTACGGCCCGGCGGGCAGGGAAAAGCCGGGCATGATCGATTGGCAGGGGCGTCTCCGCGACCTGTCCGGCGTCATCGACGACATCACGCCCGATACCCTTAGGCCAAGCGCCCTCGCCCGCCTCCGGCGCGTCAAGCCCGCCCGCCTGCCGCCGCTCGGCAACAGGCATCGGCTGGGGCCGCCCGTCGCCGGCATCGGCAAGCTGGTCGCCGTCGGGCTCAACTACGCCGACCACGCGAAGGAGACGGGGCTGCCCATCCCCGACGAGCCGGTGCTGTTCATGAAGGCGACCTCGGCGATCTCGGGCCCCTACGATCCCGTCATGCTGCCGAAGGGCTCGAAGAAGACCGACTGGGAGGTGGAGCTCGGCATCGTCATGGGCGGCACCGCGCGTTACGTGACGAAGAAGGCGGCGCTTAACCATGTGGCCGGCTACTGTATCGTCAACGACGTGTCCGAGCGCGCCCAATTGACGAACCCAGCCCCGCAGGCCACCGGGTCCATCGTCCGGTGCGTGTTCGGCTGCTGCCATCAGACTTTTACCACGGACTGCTAGAACGGCAGCGTTGCCGACTGCACCCATTCGATGAACGGCGACGCGAAGATCACGCCCAGTACCGTGATGGCGGCGCTGAACGCCAGCGTTACGTTCAGCGGCATGGAGCCCACCAGCGTGACGTCGTGATCGACCTCGTTCACGAACATCACCTTCACCAGGCGCAGGTAGTAGAAGATCGAAATCACCGCGTTGATCGCGCCGACCACTGCCAACCAGCCGTAGCCGGCGTCGATGGCGGCACCGAATACGTACCACTTGCCGAGGAAGCCGAGCGTCGGTGGAATGCCGCCGAGCGAGAGCATGAAGATCACCATCGCCGTAGCCGCCCAGCCGCTGCGATGGATCAGGCCGGCGAAATCGTCCACCCGGTCACACGGCAGACCGTCGCGGCGGAACAGCATGATCATCCCCCAGGCGCCGACGTTCATGAAGGTAT
>JADFTO010000156.1 GCA_022560215.1 Pseudomonadota bacterium
TACTTGGGGTTGCTGGCCCACCCCGCCATGAGGATTCCGTAGACCCCCATGGAGGAGATGGCGAAAAGGTAGAGAACGCCGACATTGATGTCGGCCAGGACCAGGCCCGGGCCGAAGGGAATCACCGCCCAGGCGACCAGGGCGAGAACGAAGGTCAGGCACGGGGCCAGGATGAAGACCACGCGGTTGGCGCCGCTCGGGATTATGGTTTCCTTGAGGAACAGCTTGAGCCCGTCGGCGATGGGCTGGAGCAGGCCGAAGGGGCCGACCACGTTGGGCCCCCGGCGCAGTTGCATGGCGCCGATGATCTTGCGTTCCGCGTAGGTCAGGTAGGCAACGGCCAGCAGGAGGGGCCCCACGATGACGACGATCTTGGTGGCGATCCAGAGCCCCGGAAGCGCGTAGCCGAACCAGAATTCAACCATCGGTCCCGGTCTTCCTGTCATCGGCGCCGGCCAGCACATGGGAACATTCGGCCATGGTGACGGACGCCCGGCTGATGGGATCCGTCATGTAGAAGTTGGAGACCGGCGAGCGGAACGGGTCCGAGGAAATCCTGCCCTTGGCCCCGAAGGCGCCCCAGTTGGCGGGCTCCGGGCCGTCGGCGGCGGCGAAACAGGGATTGGTGTCCTTCATGCGGCTTCGCACCTGATCCACCGTGTCGAAGGGAAGCGTCTTGCCCAGGACTTCCGAGAGCGCGCGGATGATCCTCCAGTCCTCGCGCGCCTCGCCCGGCGGATGGACGGCCTGCCGGCCAACCTGGACCCTGCCCTCGGTGTTGACGTAGGGGGCGCTTTTCTCGGTGTAGGCGGCGCCGGGCAGGATGACGTCGGCGCGATTGGCGCCGGCATCCCCGTGATGTCCCTGGTAGACGACGAAGGCGGAGCCTAAGCGATCCATGTCGATCTCGTCGGCGCCGAGCAGGTAGACCACGTCCATCCGGCCTCCTTCGGCGGCGTCCAGGATTCCCGCGGTATCGGCGCCGCCCTTGCCCGGCAGGAAGCGGAGGTCCATCCCGCCGACCCGGGCGGCGGCGGTATGGAGGACGTTGAAGCCGTTCCAGCCGTCGCCCACCATGCCGGTCTTCTCGGCCAAGTTGCGCGCCAGGTCGAGAACCGCCAAGCCGTCGTCCCGGGTCAGGGCGCCCTGACCCAGGATCAGCATGGGCCTGGCGGCCGACTCCAGGACCTTGGCGAAGCGGTGGCCCCCCGACACCAACAGATCCAGAATGTCCGGACCGCCGCCGAGATGGTCGTAGGGATAGGTCAGGTCCGCCTCGGGACCGATCACCCCTATGGGGAAGCCGCCCTCTACGTAGCGCTTGCGCAAGCGCGCGTTGAGGACCGGCGCCTCCAGGCGGGGGTTGGTGCCGACGAGCAGGCAGGCCCCCGCCTCGTCGATGCCGGCGATGGTGGAGTTGAACAGGTAGGCGGCGCGGCTGGACGGGTCCAGCTTGGCGCCGTCCTGCCGGCAGTCCATGTTGGGCGAGCCCAGCTCCCCCATCAGGTCCTTCAGCGCCATCATGGATTCGCAGTCGGCCAGGTCGCCGGCCAAGGCGGCGACACGCATGGCGTCCACCCCCTTAAGCTTGGCGGCGATGCGGGAGAAAGCCTCGGCCCAGGTCGCCGGCTCGAGCTTGCCGTTGGTGCGCACATAGGGCCGGTCGAGGCGCTGCCGGAGCAGCCCGTCGCAGGCGAAACGGGTCTTGTCCGAGATCCATTCCTCGTTCACGTCCTCGTTGAGCCGGGGAAGGACGCGCATGACCTGGGGCCCCCGGGCGTCGACGCGGATGTTGCAGCCCACGGCGTCCAGGACGTCGATGGTTTCGGTCTTCCTCAGCTCCCAGGAACGCGCGCTATAGGCGTAGGGCCCCGACGTCAGCGCCCCCACCGGGCAAAGGTCGATCATGTTGCCCGACAGCTCCGACGTCAGCGCCTTCTCCACGTAGGTGCCCACTTCCATGGTCTCGCCGCGGCCGGTGGCGCCCAGTTCGGGAACGCCGGCGACTTCCGTGGCGAAGCGGATGCAGCGCGTGCAGTGAATGCAGCGGGTCATGATGGTCTTGATCAGCGGTCCCAGATACTTTTCCTTCACCGCCCGCTTGCCTTCCCTGTAGCGGCTCCGGACCATCCCGTAGCCCATGGCCTGGTCCTGCAGGTCGCATTCGCCGCCCTGGTCGCAAATGGGGCAGTCCAGGGGATGGTTGATGAGCAGGAATTCCATCACGCCCCTGCGCATCTTCTGCACCTTGGGCGTGTTGGTATGGATCACCATGCCGTCCGCCACCGGCATGGCGCAGGACGCAATTGGCTTCGGCGCCCGTTCCATTTCCACCAGGCACATGCGGCAATTGCCGGCGATGGAAAGCCGTTCGTGATAGCAGAACCGGGGGATTTCGATGCCCATCTTCTCGCAGGCCTGGAGGACCGACATCCCCTTCTCCACTTCCACTTCCATGCCGTCGATGGTGAGCTTGGGCATCGTCGCTTCCTCAGGCCGCTTCATCGGCCCGCGCCGCCTGGTAGTCGGCGATGCGGCGTTCCAGCTCGGGGCGGAAATGGCGGATCAGGCCCTGGATGGGCCAGGCGGCGGCGTCGCCGAGGGCGCAGATGGTGTGGCCTTCCACCTGGCGCGTGATGTCGTCCAGGATGTCGATTTCCTCGACGCTGGCGTTGCCCGTCACCATGCGTTCCATCATCCGCCACATCCAGCCCGTTCCCTCGCGGCAGGGCGTGCACTGGCCGCAGCTTTCGTGCTTGTAGAAGCGGGAAAAGCGGGCGATGGCGCGGATGATGTCGGTGGACTTATCGAGGACGATGACCGCCGCCGTGCCCAGGCCCGTCTGGCATTCACGGCAGGAATCGAAGTCCAGGTTGAGGCCGTCGCAGACGGACTTCGGCACCAGGGGCACCGACGAGCCCCCCGGAATCACCGCCAGCAGGTTGTCCCAGCCGCCCCGCACGCCGCCGCAATGGGTCTCGATGAGCTTGCGCAAGGGGATTCCCATCTCCTCTTCCACTGTGCACGGGTTGTTGACGTGGCCGGAGATGCAGAACAGCCTGGTGCCGGAATTATTGGGGCATCCCAGGCCCTCGAACCAGGCGGCCCCGCGGCGCAGGATGGCCGGCACCACGGCGATGGTTTCCACGTTGTTGACCGTCGTCGGACAGCCGTAAAGCCCGACGTTGGCCGGGAACGGGGGCTTCACCCGGGGCTGGCCCTTGCGGCCTTCCAGGCTCTGGATGAGGGCGCTTTCCTCGCCGCAGATGTAGGCCCCGGCGCCGAGATGAATGTGCATGTCGAAGTCCCAGCCGGTGCCGCAGGCGTCCTTGCCGATCAATCCGGCGTCGCGGGCTTCGTCCATGGCCCGCTGCAGGGCCTCGTGCTCGCGGTGGAACTCGCCGCGGACGTAGACGTAGGCGGTATGGGCGCCGATGGCCAGGCCGGCCATCAGGCTGCCTTCGATCAGCTTGTGGGGCTCGTTGCGCAGGATCTCCCGGTCCTTGCAGGTGCCGGGCTCCCCCTCGTCGGCGTTGATCACCAGATAATGGGGCCGATGCAGGATGCCCTCGATCATGAACGACCACTTCATGCCGGTGCCGAAACCGGCGCCGCCGCGGCCGCGCAGGCCCGAGTTCTTGATCTCGTCGATGATCCACTGGCTGCCCTTATTCAGGTAAGTCGCGGTCTTGTCCCAGTCGCCGCGCGAACGGGCGCCCTCCAGGCCCGCGACCCCCTGGCCGTAGATGTTGGTGAAAATCCTGTCCTCGTCCTTGAGCATCAGGAGTCGCCGTCCTTCAACGTGGTCAACCCGCCGGCGGGCTCGCAGCCCTTGCGGCCGTTCTGGGGGCCGGGGCGGGGGACGCCCCCGTTCTTCAGGAGGGCGAGAATGGATTCGGTGCTTTCGGCGTCCAGATCCTCGTAGTAATCGTCGCCGATTTTCATCATCGGGGCATTGACGCAGGCGCCCTGGCATTCCACCTCGCCCAAGGTGAACATGCCGTCTTCGGAGGTCTCGCCGAAGTCGATGCCGAGCACCCGGCGGCAGGTGTCGACAACGGCATCGCTTCCCCTGAGCCAGCAGGGCACGTTGGTGCACACCTCGACATGGTGCCGGCCCACGGGTTGAAGGTTGTACATGGTGTAGAAGGTGGCCACCTCGTAGACGCGGATGACCGGCATGTCCAGCATGCCGGCCACGCAGTCCATGGCCTCCTTGGTCAGCCAGCCTTCGTTCTGGCGCTGGGCCAGGTCCAGGAGCGGCATCACCGCGCTGGCCTGACGGCTGTCGGGATACTTGGCGATGAAGGCCTTCACCAATTTCGCGTTGGCGGGCGAAAAGGCGAAGGACGGCGCGTCGGTTCCTGTCTCTCTGCTCAACGGTCTATCTCGCCGAAAACGACGTCCAGGGAGCCGATGTTGGCGACCACGTCGGCCAGCATGTGCCCCTTGGAGAGGAATTCCAGGGCCTGGAGATGGGCGAATCCCGGCGCCCGGATCTTGCAGCGGTAGGGCTTGTTGGTGCCGTCGGAAACCAGGTAGACGGCGAATTCGCCCTTCGGCGCCTCGACCGCCGTATAGGTCTCGCCGGCCGGCACGTGATAGCCCTCGGTGTAGAGCTTGAAGTGATGGATCAGGGCCTCCATGGAATGCTTCATGTCGGCCCGGGACGGCGGCGAGACTTTCCGGTCGTCCGTCTTGCAGAGCCCGCCCGGAATGTCGGCCACGCATTGCTTGATGATCCGGAGGCTTTGGCGCATTTCATGGATGCGAATGAGATAACGGTCGTAACAATCGCCATGCTTGCCGATGGGGATGTCGAATTCCATTTTGTCGTAAACGTCATAAGGCTGGGCCTTGCGCAAATCCCAGGGAACCCCGGCGGCGCGCAAGTTAGGCCCGGTGAACCCCCAATCGAAACACTGTTCCGCCGTTATGACGCCGATGTCGACGGTCCGTTGCTTGAAGATGCGGTTCTCCGTCAGCAGCGTTTCGCAGTCGTCGATCATCTGGGGGAACGCCTCGGCCCAGGCCCCGATATCGTCGAGAAGGTCCGCCGACACGTCCTTGGCGACGCCGCCGGGGCGGAAATAATTCATGTGCATGCGGGCGCCGGAGGCACGCTCGCAGAATTCCATCAGCTTCTCGCGGTCCTCGAACATCCACAGCATCGGCGTCATGGCGCCGATGTCCATGGCAAAGGCACAGACCGAAAAGATGTGGTTCAGCACCCGGCCGATCTCGGCGAAGAGCACCCGGATGTACTGGCCCCGGGGCGGAACCTCCAGCCCCATCAGTTTTTCCACCGCCAGCGCGAACGCGTGTTCCTGGTTCTGGGGCGCGACGTAATCCAGACGGTCGAAATAAGGTATCGCCTGGAGGTAGTTCTTGTGCTCGATGAGCTTTTCCGTGCCCCGGTGCAGCAGGCCGATGTGCGGGTCCGCTCTTTCCACCACCTCGCCATCCATTTCCAGGACCAGGCGCAGCACCCCGTGGGCCGAGGGATGCTGAGGGCCGAAATTGAGATTGAAATTCCTGATTTGTATTTCGGCCATCAGGAACCCCCTTTCCCATCGGCTGCTTTTTCGCCGGCAGAGTCACCTTCAAACGCTTTCTCGTCACCGGGAAGCAGTCTTTGGACGCCTTCCCAGGGGCTGAGGAAATCGAAGTTGCGGAATTCCTGCGTCAGCTTCACCGGTTCGTAGACGACTCGTTTCTGTTCTTCGTCGTAGCGGACCTCGACGTACCCGGTGAGCGGAAAATCCTTGCGCATGGGGTGGCCTTCGAAACCGTAATCGGTGAGGATGCGGCGCAGGTCGGGATGATCGGAAAAATAAACACCGTAAAGGTCCCAGACTTCACGTTCCCACCAGTTGGCGGAACTGAAGACGCCCGTGACCGACGGCACGGGCGTTTCTTCGTCCGTCGTCACCTTGACCCGGATGCGGTTGTTGTTGGTCAGGCTAAGCAGATTGTAGACGACCTCGAAACGGGGTTCGCGCTCGGGAAAATCGACGCCGCAAACGTCGACCAGCTGCTTGAACCGGCAATTGACGTCATCGCGCAGGAAAATCAACACCTTGACGATGCCTTCGGGCCGGACCGAAAGCATCAGCTCGCCATAGGCGAAATCCCTTCCCAGCACGTCTTTTGGCAACTGGCCGGAGATATATTCACCGAGGTCTTGAAGAGCTAAATCCATGGTTCCCGCTGCCGGTATCAATGTCGTTCGGAAGGCGCCTTAGGGCCTACCAGCGCCAGAGTGTTCCGGTCCTGTTTATCTTCTTTTGCAGTTGCAGAATTCCGTATACCAAAGCCTCGGCGGTGGGCGGGCATCCGGGAACAAAGATATCAACCGGCACCACCCGGTCGCAACCGCGGACGACAGAGTACGAATAATGGTAATAACCGCCGCCGTTGGCGCACGATCCCATGGATATGACGTAACGGGGCTCGGCAATCTGGTCGTAGACCTT
>JADFTO010000008.1:0-10216 GCA_022560215.1 Pseudomonadota bacterium
CCGTCATGTTGATGCTCTTCCCCGAGGTCCTGGTCAATCCCCTGACGGACGTGGATCCGGCCCTGCTCGCCATCTATAACCGGATCGCCGAGTACGCGCCCATCGGCGACGTTCCCCATTTCCTGATCTATGTGGGGGGCGCGGTTTTCGCCGCACCCTGGGTCTTCCGGCGGCTGAAGGGGGAATGGCGGGGCGGCGGCCGCTGGGCCTGGCTCCTGCTGGCGGCGGCCTTCGCCGTCTATCTGTACCTGGCGCTCAATTGGGTGCGCTGGTCGCTCTATGCGGGCCTGTTCCTGAGCGTGGCCCTGGCCGACCTGATGGTGCGGGTGGACAAAGGCGTCAGCCGGCGAATCAAGCCCCCCTGGCGGCTTCCCGTCAAGGCCCTGGCAATCGTGATCCTGGCCGTGGGCCCGTTGGCCGCGGGCGCCGCCGCCCTGCTCGGGGAGGGGATAAAGGCGGCCGAACGGCCGTGTCCCGTCGGGGACATGGCGCGCTACCTGAACGGGCCCGAGTGGCGGGGGCGGAGCCGGATCATCGTCGCCTCGGCCAATTTCGGGCCCGAACTCCTCTACCGGACGCCCCACCGCGTGGTGGCCACGGTCAATCACAGGAACGGGGCGGGAATGCTCGACGGCTACCGTATCCTCGGCGGCGTTGACGAGGCGGCCGTCCTCCGCCTGATCCGGGCCCGGGACATCGGCCTTATCCTCCTTTGCCCAGGCTCCGACGACGACGGCTATTTCCCCAAGGGGGACGGCGCCCTCTACCGGCGCCTGGAGGCGGGCGAGCCGCCCGGCTGGCTCGGCGAAGTGGTCTTGCCCGCGGCCCTCGGGCGCCACTTCCGGCTATTCAGGGTGGTGGACTAAACGGCGTCCTTCAGCCGGGCGACGGCGGCGATCTGCCAGCCCCAGGGCGTGGGCACCGAGGGCAGCCTGAGGAGCCAGCCGAACAGGGCCATCGCCGACCGCGCCAGGGGACCGGACGTGCCGCTGACGTCATCGATAAGCCTGTCGCCGCGGAGCAGGACCGCCATGCGGTAGAGGTTGAAGGCGGGGAAACCGGCGGCGACGGCCGTTTCAACCCGAAATCCGGCCCCTTCCAGGATTTGCCTGAGCCCGTCCCTGGTGTAGTGGCGGCGATGGCCGAGGTGGCGGTCGAAGGCCGACATGGGCCCTCCCGGCACGGTGACGATCAGCCTTGCGCCGGGCCCCATGCAGGCCGCCACGTTGGCGAGCAGGCCCGCCTCGTCGTCCACGTGTTCCAGGACCTCCGAGCAGACGGCGTCGGTGGCCCAGCCCGCAAGCTCCCGGGGAGGGCCCGAGGCCTCCAGATCCCCTTGAACCAGCAGCGCGCCCGGCATCTTCTTTTGCGCCGCCTCGATGCCGCGCCGGCTGAGGTCGATGCCGGCGAAGGCCGCGCCCTCGAAACGGTCGGCCAGGTGGGCCAGCAGGACGCCCGTCCCGCACCCGACATCGAGGATGCGGGCGCCAGGCCCGGCTTCTCCCGCCTCCAGCAAGCGGCGGATCAGGCGCCGGCGGAAAGCCTGGGCGGGGTTGGCCTCGTTCGAGGCGGCATGGAGTTCCCACAGCCGGTCCCACGTCCGCTCCCCGCCGCCGGGATCGGGGACGGCCACGGATCAGGCCGGACCGCGCCGGCAAACGGCGAAGGTATTGAGCCCGAACTTGTGGCGGTAACACGAGATGCGGCTGGGCTTGAAACCGGCCTCAACCAGGAGCGGCCAGAGGTCCCTCGGGTCGTAATAGGCCTTGTGGTCGTCCATTTCGGCCGCCGGACTCAGTCCCAGCCGGAACGCCGCGAACTCGAGGAACCACTTGCCCCGCCACGACGGCACGTTGATCAGGCAGACGCCGCCCGGCGACAGCAGCCGGTGGAATTCCCCGATGGCCTCCTGGGGCGCGCCCAAGTGCTCGAGGACCGAATTGCAGATGATCACGTCGAGGGAGGCGTCACCCAGTCGGCCCAGCGCCTCGGGCAGGCGTCCCTCTATCGCCGTCACCCCGGGATCGGACTTCAGCTCAGGAGAGAGCGCCAGATCGACCAGCACCAGGTGTTCGGCCGTGCCCCGGAACCGGCGCCCTATCCCGGCGTGATACCCGCAGCCGAAATCGCCGATGCGCTTGCCCTTTGGGTCTTTGACCAGGGCCCCGATGCGCCGCGCCGAAAGCCAGATACCGAAGCGGTCCAACCAGGTGGGCTCCCGGGTGGCGCCGAAGGGGGTTTGTCTCAGCTGACTCATGTCGCCCGGTCAGCGCCCGGCCCGCGGGGTGTAGGCGGCGATGGCATGCAGCAACAGGGTCGAGACGAAGGTGACGAAGGAAAGTACCATCGCCAGCAGGCCGGCCACCGCCATGTGGTTGATGGCGATCAAATGGGCGGGCACGGTATAGCCCGCGCCGATGAAGGCGGCGAGGAAGTTGAACGCGAATCCGAATCCGGCCAGGAAGAGGACGCCGCAGACGGCCATGACCGGCGTGTAGGCGAACACCGACAGCCACCGTGCGCGGGCGGCGCCCGATGGATCGTAAAGGGATTCGGCCATGCAGCCGAGAAAGATGCATTGCAGGCCGATGATCGACAGGGTCGAGCCCAGCACCATGGTGTTGAGGGAAAACGTGACGCCGCCGATGGTCAAGGGGCCGGCGGCAAGGGGGAGGGTGACCAGCAGCCCGAGGAAGAACAGGAAAAACCCCGGCTTCAAGACGAAAAAATCCGCCCCATGGACGAGCATGGCGCGCAGGTTGATCCACCCCGCCAGCCAGGGGGAGTGCCAACCGATCCGCTTGTGGTGGCTCAATCTTCCTTCCCGGTCCTTGTAGAAGCGGACGGGGACCTCCGCCGTCTTCAGTTTCAGGCGCACCGCCTTGACGATCATCTCGGAAGCGTATTCCCAGGACTGGGACTTAAGGTCCATGTCCTTGAGGGCGCTGAGGGTGACGCCGCGCATGCCGCAATGGATGTCGGTGAACCGGGTGCCGTAGATGAGATTGAGCAGGAAGCTGGTGAGCGGCGTCCCGAAGTAGCGATGGAGCGGGGGCATGGCGCCCTCTTCGATGGAGCCGGCGAACCGGGATCCCATGATGTATTCGTAGCCCTGCCTGAACCGCTCCACGAACGGCTCGATGCGGCGGAAGTCGTAGGTGCAGTCCGCGTCGCCGCAGATCACGTACCTGCCCCGGATGACGGCGATGGCGTCGATATAGGCGCGGCCCAGTCCCCTCCGCGGGGTCTTCAGCACCCGTGCCCCCTTGGCCAGGGCGATATCGCCCGTCAGGTCGCTGGAGCTGTCGACGATCAGGATCTCGGCCGCCACGCCGGCGCGCTCGATGCCTTCGCGGCACCAGTCGATGAATTCGGCGATCAGCCCTTCCTCGTCGAGGGCGGGGATGACGATCGAGACCTCCGGGTCGGCCACGTCGTCGGCTGGAACAAGGAGGACGGCCTCGTCGTCCCCCGGCGGCCGGGCGCGACCGGCGGCGCCGGCGGAAGCGGACGGCCGGCCCGGCCCGGCGGCGGCATCGCCCATTGGATTCCCCTCGCGGTGAATGGCCATTCCCGGGAACTTAGCGATAATCGGCGGCGGCGTCATGAAAAGCGGGGCCGCCGTCCGGGCGCCGTCCCGCAGGGCCTGTCGTCCGGCGTTGCCCCGGACCCCGTTGAATGATACCTTATGTTGCTTAATCTTCGGGGGTTTAGAAGTTTATTTGGAAAGGGAAAGTCATGGAAGAGACACAGGCAGCCGAGGCCGAGAGCCCGTCAATGTCCAACATTGTCGGCCTGGCGATGATCGTTATCATACTTGGCCTGGGCGTCATGATCTGGAACCAGAACACCAAGCTCGAGGAAACCGTCAAGGTGTTGGCCGCGGTTTCCGCCAAGTGCGCCCAGAAGTGACCTGAGGCGCGCCGGGGCGCCTTTCCCTCCCCCGGTGGCATCGATTTCCGGACGCGCGCTCCCGGCGCCGCGCCTTCCCTCTAACGTGCCGGGAGGCTCATGGGGGCAGGGGATTGCGTGAAAACAGGATGACCGCCGCCAGGCCGATGGCGACGCCGTAGGGGACGGCCCGGCCCTCGGCCGCGTTCCCATCCAGCCACGCCGGCTTGGGCACGGGCAGTTTTCTCATCACCAGCACGGCTAACCCCACCGCCCCGCCGAGCAGGGCGACCAGGATGAGATAGGGCACCAGGCCCCCGGCCCCGAACCAGACGCCGCCCGCCGCCAGCATCTTCGCGTCGCCGCCGCCGATCAGCCCCCTGGCGAACAGGAGCGCGCCTCCGATCATGAGGGCGAAGCCGACGCCATAGTGCTTGGCCAAGGCCGCCGTCTCCATGCCGCCGAGGAGGGCCGCGGGCAGGAAGGCGGCCGCCACGAACACGGACGCCCAGTTGGGTATTTGCAGGGTGCGGAAATCGGATATGGCCATGTAGGCCATGGTCAGTGGAAAAGAGGCCGCCACCAACCACTGGGCTATGGTGAGCGCTTTGTCCAAGGATTTCCCTTGCCGGGGGCGCAACCCCCCAAGAACACGGAACCGGAATCCTACCGGGAGGGAGGGTCGAAGCACTCCCCGGTGCCCGATATCACCCGGCTCTTCTAGATAACCCCCAAGATTAAGGGGTTTCAAGCCGCCGAAACGTACAAAAACCGCGCCTGTTTCCACCCGAGGGGGCAACAGGCCGGTTGGAAACTCCAAACAACCGGGGCGGCTAGATGTTGTTGGCCACCTGGTTGAACATGTTGCTCAGGTCGGTGCCGACGAGGGTGATCGCCGCGATGATGATAACGGCGATGAGGGCCGCGATAAGGCCGTATTCGATCGCCGTCGCGCCCCCCTCGTCCTTCCACAGACACCTCGCAAGACTGGTAATTTTATATGTCATTAGTTGGGACTCCTCTCTATTTCGTACAGATGTGAGTAATTCCCCCAAAGAATAAAGTATAAAAGCTAAAAACTCTTAACTTTTATACTTTGAACTACAGTCTTTTTACGGTCTCCGCTAATTCAGGCGGGCACTTTACTAAGACAGAACCATCGTGCCATAGCGTGGCAAAACCAGGGGGGGAAGTCAAGTGCGTATGGGGACGCGAGCCTTAGAGCGCTACCCGTCCCCGATCAGGGATTTGAGCTTCTCCAGGCAGGCCTCGCGGCCGGGCCCGTAATCGCCCTCTTCCCACCACGCCTCCACGGCGGCGAGCAAGCGGCCGACGGCGGGGCCCGGGGCCCCGCCCAAGGCCGTCACGTCCCGGCCACGCAAGGGGAACGCCAGGGGCCGCCAGGCGTCGGCGGCTTCCAGGATGTGCCGCCAGGCCCCGGTGCGCTCGGCAGGCAGGCGGGGGGTGACGGCAAGCTCGCCCGCCCAGGCGAGCAGGCTCAGGTCCCTGACCGTTTCCGCGCCCAGGCGCCGCAAGGTGCGCCTGAGCCCGGGCGCGTCCCCATCGGGGGATACCTGGACGGGGGCCGCGGCGGCGGCGAGCCGGTCCGCCTCCCGGTTGGACAGCCTGAGCCGGCGGGCCACCGCTTCCGCGCCGGCGCCGCCGCATCCGGGATCGAGCAGGGCGGCCAGCCGCCGCAAGGCGTCGGGGGCCACCGTTTCCATCTTCAGGGCGGTGCCCTCGAGCCAGGTCAGCATGCGCAGCCTGCCCACGTCCCCGGCCTCGGGCAGGATGGCGTCGAACGCGCCGACGCCCCGCATGAGCACGGCCGAATCCGCCGGGTCGGGGGCGAGCAGGATGCGGAACATCTCGTCCCGCACCCTCTCACCGGACAGCTCGCACAACCTCGGCGCCATGATCCGGCAGGCGGCAAGCGCCTCTTGATCGGCCGGCGGCCGGCCGTAGGCGGCCTGGAAGCGGAAGAATCGAAGCAGCCTGAGCAGGTCCTCCTCGATCCTTTCCTTCGGCACGCCGACGAAGCGCACCCGGCCCTGGCCCAGGTCGTCCAGCCCGCCCAAGGGGTCGTAGACGTCGCCGTCGGGCGTACTGGAAAGGGTGTTGATGGTGAAGTCCCGGCGCCGGGCGTCGACCACCCAGTCGTCGATGAAATCGACGCGGGCGTGGCGGCCATCGGTTTCCAGGTCCCGGCGCAGGGTGGTGATCTCGAACTTCCTGGACTCCTCGATGGCGGTCACCGTGCCGTGGCCGATGCCGGTGGGGATGGCCTTTATGCCTGCGGCTTCGAGCAGCTCCATCACCCTAACCGGGGGCTCCGGCGTGGCGATGTCGATGTCGCCGACGGGGCGCCCGGCGATGGAGTCGCGGACGCATCCGCCGACGAAACGGACCTCGCCGCCGCCTGCCGTCAGGGCCCGGATCACGGCCCCCGTTTCCGGGGCCGTCATCCAGGGCTGAGGGGAGATCTTTCCGGTGGGCTCCAAAGTGGGGTTTTCCCTGATGGGGTGGACGCCCGTGACATCATTTGAACTCCCCGGGCACGACCTTGCCGTCCTCGACGTGGGACGGATAGTAGGTCCTGCCCGGCTCACTGCCCCCGGTCAGGGCCACGTACACCAAGCCGCCGGCCATCAGCGCGAATCCGGCGACGATGGTCCAGAACCAGGCACCGTCCTGCAAGGATATCTTTTTGCGCTTGGCGATCAGCACCCAGCCGAAATAGATGGCGGCGGGAAGGACCAGGGGCAGGACGTATTGGAGCAGGATGCGCATCAGGAAAGCCTTTCGTACAGGTTGACCAGCATGCCGGCGGTGGCGCCCCAGATGTAACGGTCTCCGTAGGGCATGGCGTAGAACTGGCGGACGCTGCCCCGGAAGGGGCGCGAGCAGCGGCGGTGGTTTGCGGCGTCGAGAAAAAATGCGAGGGGGACCTCGAAGACCGCCGCCACCTCGCGGGGGTCCGGGTCCAGCTCCAGCGGCGGGTTAGCGATTGCCACCACGGGCGTCACCGTGAAGCCGGTGCGCGTGATGTAGGTGTCGAGGCGGCCGAGGACTTCCACCCGCTGGCGGCTTAACCCCGTTTCCTCCTCGGTTTCCCTGAGGGCCGCGTCCTCCGGGCCGACGTCGCCGGCCTCGATGCGGCCGCCGGGGAAGCTGATCTGCCCCGCGTGGTCGGCCAGGTGTTCCGTGCGCTCGGTCAGCAACACGGTCAGGCCGCGTGCGCGGTCCACCAGGGGGACCAGGACAGCCGCCGGGATCAGGGGGGGATCGGGGACGGTCCCCGGATTGAGGTCGTGGTCGCCCCTGAGCCTGGCCGCGGCGGCGGCCGGCCGGCCGGAGGAAAAGCGCCGGGCGACCCATTCCCTATCAGGATTCACAGGGTAATCCAGGACCAGGCCCTCCCTTTCACGGTCACCCGCATTCTGACTCCTTCGCAATGGAATACTCATTACCATATATTGTATTCGGGGCCCGGCCGGGAGGCCAATTCCCCGGCGTCGGCGGCTTCGCGCGCCACACGGGGATGTGACCATGAGGTCTTTGCGGCCCCTGGGGGTGGCGTGGTAATACCGAGGGTCGCGGGAGGCGTCCCGGGGGCGGGGCCGAGGGCGGGCCCCCGGCCCGAGAGCGGGAAGGAAGTCGCGCCCGGGCGGACGGAGATGTTTTGTTTTCGATCATGTTTCATCGTTGGCAGAAAACTTAAGGGACGTTTCCATGACGATGGCCGCAAAGGACAATCTAGACGGTTCCCGGGAACATATCGACGCCATTGACCGCCTGGGCGACGATTTAGTCGCCGCCCGCGAAGGCATCGGCAAGGTCATCTTCGGACTGAACCGGGTGGTCGAGGAAACCCTCGTCACCCTGCTGGCCGGCGGTCATTTGCTGCTCATCGGGGTGCCGGGCCTGGGCAAGACCCGCCTGGTGGAGACCCTGGGCAAGGTCTTCGGCCTGGACGAAAAGCGGGTGCAGTTCACCCCCGACCTCATGCCCGCCGACATCCTGGGCTCCGAGGTGCTCGAGGAATCGGAAACAGGCCGGCGTTCCTTCCGTTTCATCAAGGGCCCCGTGTTCTGCCAGCTCCTCATGGCCGACGAAATCAACCGGGCCAGCCCGCGCACCCAGTCGGCCCTGTTGCAGGCCATGCAGGAACATCGGGTCTCCGTGGCCGGCCACTATCACGCCCTGCCCACGCCTTTCCACGTGCTGGCGACCCAGAACCCCTTGGAACTGGAAGGCACCTACCCCCTGCCCGAGGCCCAGCTCGACCGGTTTTTCATGCAGGTGGACGTGGATTATCCCGACCCGGACGCCGAAAGAGAGATCATGCTGAGGACCACCGGGATCACCGAGGAAAGCCCGCCCGAGGTCATGGACTCAGACGCCCTCCTGGCGGCCCAGAAGCTGATCCGCCAGGTGCCGGTGGGCGAAAGCGTGACCAAGGCGATACTCGATCTGGTGCGGGGCGGACGGCCGGAAAGCAGTTCCATCGAGGAGGTCCGCAAGAGCGTCTTCTGGGGTCCGGGTCCGAGGGCCAGCCAGGCGCTCATGCTGGCGGTCCGCGCCCGTTCGGCCATCGACGGCCGCCTGGCGCCGTCCGTGGACGACGTGCTCGCCCTCGCCCATCCCGTCCTGCGCCACCGCATGGCCCTCAATTTCGCGGCCCGCGCCGAGGGCGTCACCATTGGCGGGATCATCGACCGGCTGTGCGAGAGCGTCGCTTGAAGATCAGGCCGGCGCATGGATAGGGATCATGGCGGCCAGCAATCGGGATATCCACCGTAAGGCAGAGGAGATCGCGGCGGGCCTGCCGCCCCTCATGGTTGCCGCCGAACGCGTGGCGTCCACGGTTTCCCAGGGGGTCCACGGGCGCCGCCGCGTCGGCCAAGGGGAGACCTTCTGGCAGTTCCGCCGTTACCAGTCCGGGGATTCCGCCCAGCTCATCGATTGGCGCCAGTCGGCGAAGTCACAACCCCTATACGTCCGCGAGACCGAGTGGGAGGCGGCCGAGAGCGTATGGCTGTGGCGGGACGGGTCGGCTTCCATGCATTACAGCTCAGGCAAAGAGTATCCGGCCAAGACGGATCGGGCCGATCTGTTGCTTCTCGCCCTGGCCAGCCTGCTGGTCAGGGGCGGCGAGCACATGGCCCTTCTCGGCAGCGGCAAGACGCCGGCGACGGGCAGGGCGGCCCTCGGCCAAGTGGCGGCGACCCTGGAGAGTGAACGGACCCGGGACGAAGACGGCCACGCAAGCCTGCCCGTCTTCGAGCCCCTGCCCAGGTACGCCCGCGTGGTCATGATCGGCGACTTCCTGTCGCCCCTGGACGAGATCAATTCCATCGTCGGCGATTTCGCTGGCCACGGCGTGCGCGGGCACCTGCTGCGGGTCCTCGACCCGGCGGAGGAAACGCTCCCCTTCTCGGGAAGAATCCACTTCGAGGGACCGGAGAAAGAAGGGGATTTGATCATCGGCCGGGTGGAATCCGTGCGCCGGGACTACAGCGAAGCCATGAATGCCCATCACCGGGGCCTGGAAACCCTGGTCCGGCACGCGGGATGGACCTTCGCCACCCACCGCACGGACCGGCCGCCGGAATCCGCCTTGCTCGCGCTCTACCTGGTGTTGTCGCAGCCGGGGCCGGAGATCGGAACTTAAGCCCCGTGTTGGTGCTGGGATCCCTTTCTTTCGCCGTTCCCTGGGCCTTGGCCGCTTTCGTCCTGCTGCCGGCCATCTGGTGGCTGCTCAGGGTCACCCCGCCGGCGCCGTGGCGGGTCCTGTTCCCGCCGGTGCGCTTGCTCCTGGGCCTGGTCCAGAGGGACGAGACCGCGACCCGGTCGCCGCCCTGGCTGATGATCCTGCGGCTGGCGCTGGCGGCCGCCGTCATCCTCGCCGCCGCCCACCCCCTGGTCAACGCGGCCCGCTGGCTGAGGGGCGCCGGCCCGGTGATCCTGGTGATCGACGACGGATGGGCGGCGGCGTCGCGCTGGCCGGACCGGCGGGCCCTGGCCGAGGCCCTGATCGACCAGGCCGGACGCGACCGGCGCCCGGTCATGGTGGTCACCACCGCGCCCGGCGCCGCCCAGAACCTGGAGATGCGGTCCGCCGCCGAAGCCAGGGACTTGGTCGGGTCCCTGCAACCCAAACCGTGGCCGACGGACCGCCGCGCGGCCTTGGCGGCCCTTGACGGGGCCGCCCGCTTCGGAGACGGCCCGCCGGGGCAGGGGGGGTGGTGGAGCGACGGCCTGGGGGAGGGGGGGACGGCCGCCCCCGTCCGTGACCCCAAGACCATCGTCGCCATGCCCGTTG
>JADFTO010000008.1:10226-24400 GCA_022560215.1 Pseudomonadota bacterium
CGCCTCGAATCCATTGTTGAACGCCGCATCAGCCCTGACCGGCAAGGGGCCGTTGATCGTCCTTATTGATGACGGCTGGGCGGCGGCTGGAAACTGGCCGGCGCGGCGGGGTCTGCTGAGGACCCTGGCCGATCATGCGGAAAGAGACGGCCGCGCGGTGATCGCCGTGACCACGGCGCCCAAGGAAGCTGGATCACCATCGCCCATACCGGCGATGATGTCCGCCGCAGACGCCCGGAAATTGTTTTTATCCCTGCAACCGAAACCCTGGGCCACGGACCGGGGCGCGGCGCTTCGGGGGCTGATGGAAAAGGGCGTTCTGGAAGACGCCCGGCCGGGTAATGTGGTGTGGTTGAGCGACGGCCTGGAGGAGGGGGGGACGGCCGCCCTCGTCCGTGACCTCAAGACCATCGGCGCCATGACCGTTGTCGGGCCTGAGCCCGAGCGCCTGCCCCTGGTCCTCAGGCCCCCCGTCGCCGAGGGCGAGGCCCTGCGTATCACGGCGCTCAGGGCTACGGGGCGGGGCGCGGCCACGTACTGGGTTCAGGCGCTGGCCGGGGACGGCCGCCTGCTCGCCCGCCAGGCGCTTCTCTTCCCCGACGGCGAGAGGCGGGCGGAGACCCGCCTCGTGCTGCCGGCGGAACTGCGCAACCGCCTGACCCGCCTCGAAATCGAGGGAGAGAACACCGGCGCCGCCGTGATCCTGGTGGACGAGCGCTGGCGGCGGCGACCCGTCGGCCTGGTGGACCGGGAAGGGATCGCCGGCGGCCAGCCCCTGCTCAGCGCGCTATACTACCTGGAGCGCAGCCTGGAGCCCTTCACCGAGATCCGCCGGGGCGGGATTCAGGACCTGCTCAAGCGTCAGCTGGCGGTCCTCGCCCTGGCCGATCCCGGGCGCCTGGAGCCGGACGAGCTTCGCAGCCTCGAGGCGTGGATCGCCGGCGGCGGGGTCCTGTTGCGTTTCGCCGGACCCGGGCTGGTCCAGGACCCGCTGCTTCCCGTCAAGTTGCGCCAGGGCGACCGGATCATGGGGGGGACCATGTCCTGGTCCAAACCGGCGGCCCTGGCCCCGTTCCCCGCGTCCAGCCCTTTCCACCGGCTGGAAATTCCCGCCGACGTGAGAATCCGCCGCCAGGTGCTGGCCCAGCCGTCCCTCGACCTGGCGGACAAGACCTGGGCCCGGCTCAGGGACGGCACCCCCCTGGTGACCGCCGAGAAACGGGGCAAGGGGTGGCTGGTTCTGGTTCACACCACGGCCAACATGGCGTGGTCCAACCTTCCCATTTCGGGCCTGTTCGTGGACATGCTGCGGCGAATCGTGGCGCTCGCCCAAGGTGTTGTGGCTGAGGCGGACCTGCCTCCCCTGCCGCCGCTCGAGGTGCTGGACGGGTTCGGCCGTCTCGGGCCCCCGCCGGCGAGCGCCCTGGCAATAGCCGGGGACGCCTTCGACGACGCGGTGGTGACGCCTGCGCATCCGCCTGGCTACTACGGCGACGAGGCGTCGAGGCGGGCGCTGAACCTGTCGGCGGGCCTGGCCGATCCCACGCCTTTCGCCTCCCTTCCCGCCGGGGTCTCCGCCGCCGGTTACGGACGCCAGCCGGAGCTGGACCTCAGGCCCTGGCTTTTCGGCTTGGCGCTGCTGCTGGCCCTGGTGGACCTGGCGGCTTCCATGGCCATGCGCGGATTGCTGCGCCTGGCGGGGATCGTCGCGGCCGCGGCCATCGCCGCCGCCGGGGCCGAGGCGGCCGACGACGAATTCGCCATGGCCGCCAGCCTGGAGACCCGGCTTGCCTACATGATCACCGGCGATCAACAGGTCGATGAGCTTAGCCGCCTCGGCCTCAAGGGACTGGGTGTCATCGTCAAGCGCCGCACCGCCGCCGAGCTCGGCGAACCCATCGGCATCGATCCGGAAACCGACGAGCTGGCCTTCTTTCCCCTTCTCTACTGGCCGGTGACTTCCGGACCGGGGCCCTCGCCCAAGGCCGCGGCCAGGCTGAACGCCTACCTCAGGAACGGCGGCACCATCCTGTTCGACACCCGGGACCCGTCCGCCGGGATGGGCCCCTTGCGAAACCTGATCCGGGATTTGAACATCCCGTTCCTGGCGCCGATTTCCGCCGACCACGTGCTGACCAGGTCCTTTTACCTGTTGAACACTTTTCCGGGACGCTGGACAGGCGGCGTCGTGTGGCTCGAGAGGCCGGGCGAGAGGGTCAACGACGGGGTGTCGTCGGTCATCGTCGGCGCTCACGATTGGGCGGGCGCCTGGGCCATGGACGACGCCCAGCGCCCGCTCCACGCCGTGGTGCCGGGGGGGGAAAGACAACGCGAGATGGCCTTCCGCTTCGGCATCAACCTGGTGATGTACGTTCTTACCGGCAACTACAAGACCGACCAGGTGCATCTGCCGACCATCCTCGAAAGGCTGGGAAAATGAGCGGCGGAATTAGCCTGGCGCCCCTGATTCCCTGGCCGATGATCGCCGCCGCCGGCGCCCTGGCGGCCGTCCTCCTCGGCATCGCCGCCTGGCGCGCCAGCCGGGGGGTTCTCTGGCGCGTTGGTGTCATGGCCGTCCTGTTGGCGGCGCTGGCCAACCCCCTGATCGTGATCGAGGAGCGCGAACCCCGGCCGGACGTGGCGGTTGTCATCGTCGATCAATCAGGCAGCCAGGCCGTTGCAGGCCGCGCGGCCGAGGCCGAGGCCGCTCTCGAGCGGATCAAGGCGGCGGTGTCCGGTTTCGACAACTTCGAGCTCAACGTCGTGCGGGTGGACGAGGGCGTCCCGGAATCCGGGGACCAGGGCGGCACCCGTCTTTTCGGCCCCCTGGCGCGGGCCGTCGCCGAGGTGCCCGGCGGACAATTTGCCGGCGCCATACTGATCACCGACGGGCAGGTCCACGACGTTCCTTCCCGGCCCCTTCCCGGTCCCCTGCACGTGTTCCTGACGGGCAAGCAAGGCGAGAAGGACCGCCACATCGTCGTCGAGCGGGCGCCCGGGTACGGCATCGTCGGAAAGAAGATGACCGTCGTCTACCGTGTCGAGGACAGGGAGGGCCCGGCCAACCGGATGGCGTGGGTGCGCTTCCGACTGGACGGCGCCGAGGCTGGATCCGCCCTGGTTCCCGTCGGCCGGAACGTAACCCACGAGTTTGTCCTCGACCATGCCGGGGTGACGGTGCTGGAGCTGGAAGCGGAACCCATCGAGGGGGACCTTTCCACCCTCAACAACCGGGCGGCGGTCGCCATCAACGGGGTCCGCGACCGGCTCAGGGTGCTGCTCGTCTCCGGCCAGCCCCACGCGGGCGAGCGGGCCTGGCGCAACCTTCTGAAATCGGACCCGTCGGTGGACCTGGTTCACTTCACCATCCTGCGCCCGCCGGAGAAGGAGGACTACACCCCGTTGAGGGAGCTCGCCTTGATCAGCTTCCCCGTCCGCGAGCTGTTCGAGGTCAAGCTGCCCGAATTCGACCTCATCATCTTCGACCGCTACCGGGTGCGGGACGTGCTTCCCCATATCTACCTCGTCAATATCAGGGAATACGTGCGCGGCGGCGGCGCCTTGATGCTGTCGGTGGGTCCCGAGTTCGCGGGCGTCAGGAGCCTATTCCAGACCCCGTTGGGCGAGATCATGCCGGCCTCGCCCACGGGCAGGATTCTGGAAAGGGGATTCAAGCCGGGGCTCACGCAACTTGGGCGGCGGCACCCGGTGAGCGCCGGCCTCTCCGGCGGCAAGGAGGAGACCTGGGGACGCTGGTTCCGCCAGATGGAGGCGGAAGTGCGCGCAGGCCAGGTGCTCATGGAGGGGATCGACGGGCGCCCGCTCCTGGTCCTCAACCGCGAGGGCAAGGGCCGCGTGGCCCAGCTTCTGAGCGACCAGATATGGCTCTGGGCGCGCGGCTTCGAGGGCGGCGGCCCACAGGCCGAACTGCTGCGCCGTCTCGCCCACTGGCTGATGAAGGAGCCGGACCTGGAAGAAGAAGCGTTGACTGCCCGCGTCCATGACGGGCGCCTGTTGATCGAGCGCCGCAGCCTCACCGCCGGCCCCGCAGAGGTGACGGTGACCGGGCCTTCGGGGGACAAGCGGACGGTGACCCTGGAAGCGGGCGACGAGGAGGCGACGGCGCGGGCCCGGGTGGACCTGGACGGGCCGGGACTCTACCGGGTGGACGACGGCAGCCGCACGGCGCTGGCGGCGGCGGGCGCCTTGAACTCCATCGAGATGGCCGACCTCAGGGCGACGGCGGCCCGCCTGGCGCCAATCGCCAGGGAGACCGGCGGCGGCGTCGCCTGGATCGCCGCCGGAGTCCCGGAAATCAGGCGCACCCGTTCCGGGCGGGACACGGCGGGACGGGGTTGGATCGGGCTCCGCCGGAACGAGGCTTACGCGATAACGGGCGTTGCCGAGACGCCGCTGCTGCCCGGCCCCCTGGCCCTCGTCCTGATCCTCGGAGGGCTGGCGGCGGCATGGTGGCGGGAGGGGCGCTAGCCCTACCGCGGAGAGAACAGTGAACCCGGCAGGTACAGGATGGAGAGTTTGACATCCGATCCCTGAGTTATACCAAAGGGCGTTGAGCTTGACTCATCGCCCTTTGGCAAGCGCGACCGCGCGCCGGCGCTTATGCCTGAGAGCCTGCGTGGCGCATGAACGCCCAGCGGTCCTTCTTAAGGGCCGCTGGTATTAGAGAACACCAACACCGAGATTGGCTGAACGGGCCGAATCGGCAAAACAGAAGCCGCTCTCCTATTCGGCCGCCTCCGGCGTCTTGATCACCGGCTCCACCCGGCGCAACTCCTGGAGCGGGATGTGACACGCGATGACGTGGCCGTCCTCGTCCTCGTGCAGCGGCGGCGGTTCGTTGTCGCAGACCGGCCCCAGGTGGCGCGGACAGCGGCTGGCGAAAGGGCAGCCCCGGGGCGGGTCGAGGGCACTGGGCAGGGCCCCCTCGAGCACGATGTGCCGCTTTTCCACGTCCAGATCGGCGATGGGCACGGCCGACAGCAGCGCCTCGGTGTAGGGATGATAGGGGGGCGCGAACACCTGCTCGGTGGTGCCCCGCTCCATGATCCGACCCAGGTACATGACCACGATGCGGTCGGCCAGGTAGCGCACCACGCCAAGATCGTGGCTGATGAACAAGAGCGTCGTCTTGTTTTCCCGCTGGATATCCATCAAGAGCTCGATGACCGCCGCCGCCACCGATACGTCGAGGGAGGAAAACGGTTCGTCGGCGATCACCATGGCCGGGTTGCCGGCGAAGGCGCGGGCGATACCGACACGTTGCTTCTGGCCGCCGGAAAGCTGGCGCGGACGGCGGTCGAAGAAATCACGGGGCAGCTTGACCGTATCCAGGAGCTCCAACACCCGCTGGCGGATTTTCCCGCCGTCTTCCTCGACCCCGAACTTGCGGATCACGCGGGCGATCTGGGCGCCGACGGTATGGCTGGGATTGAGGGTGTCGTTGGGGTTCTGGAAGACCATCTGCAGGTTGCGCAATTGCGTGGACGAGCGCAGGTGAACGGGCAAATCGGCGATGTTCTCGCCCTCCAGGCGGACCTCGCCCTTGGTCGCCGTCTCCAGCCCCATCAGGACCTTGGCGAAGGTCGACTTTCCGCACCCGGATTCGCCGACGATGGCGACCGTTTCGCCGCGCCGGGCGGTGAAATCGAGGGCCTCGTTGGCCTTCACGTATTTCACGCTTTTTCCCGAGATGAGGGCGGCGATCGAGTGGTCGTGGACCTCGTAGTATTTCTGCAAGCCGTCGACCTCGAGCACCCGCTCGCCCACTTCGACCGCGGGCTTGCTTTCGCCGACGATAACGGCGGTATCGGGGTCGATGTCGTTCCAGCGCACGCACCGCACCCGGTGGCCGGGGTCGTCGTCGGTGGTGACCGGCTCGATCGCGATGCTGCCCGCGTCGCAGGTGCCCGCCTCGAAGAAATTGCAGCGCGGCCCGAAAATGCAGCCCGGCGGGCGCTCGTGGGGCAGCGGCAGTTGGCCCTGGATGGCGACCAGCGGTCGCGCGTTCTTGTCGCAGTGGGGCCGCGGGATACAGCCGAACAGCCCGTGGGTGTAGGGATGCTTGGGCCAGGTGAAGATGGAATCGATGGTTCCTTCCTCGATCACTTCGCCCGAATACATCACGCAGATGCGGTCGCACACCTCGAGCATCAGCCCGAGATTATGCGAGATGTAGAGAAGGGCAGTGCCGAACTTCCGGCTGAGTTCGGCGATCAGCTCCACGATCCCGGCCTCCACCGTCACATCGAGTGCCGTCGTCGGCTCGTCCAGCAGGAGCAGCGCCGGATTGGACAACAGCGCCATGGCGATCACCACCCGCTGCTGCTGCCCGCCCGAGAGCTGGTGCGGATAGGAGGACATCAGCCGCTCGGCGTCGGGGAGGCGCACATCGGCGAGCATCCGTGCCGCCCGCCCACGGGCCTCGTCCTTGGAGACGCCCTCGTGAACCATGGGCACCTCCATCAACTGCCGGGCGATGGTTAGCGACGGATTGAGGGCCGCCATCGGCTCCTGGTAGATCATCGAGATCTGGGAGCCGCGGAGCTGGCGCAACTCCTCCTCGTTCAACGTCGCCATGTCGCGGCCCCTGAAGCGGACGGTGCCGCCGACGATGTCGCCGTTGTGGCCCAAGTAGCGCATGATCCCCATGGCGACGGTCGATTTGCCGCACCCGGATTCGCCGACGAGGCCGACGCTCTCGCCCGGGTTCAGCTTGAGGGAGAAGTCGACGACGGCAGGGATTTCGCCGGCCCGCGTGAAATAGCTGAGACACAGGTTGTCGATTTCCAGGAGCGGCGGGTCGAGTCTCTCGGCCATGGCGTCCTCCTAATCCCGGAGCGAGATCTCGCGCAGGCCGTCGGCGAGCAGGTTGAAGCCGAGGATCAGCGACGAGATGGCGATGCACGGGAACACTGTCATATGGGGGAAGGCCATGGCCATGGCGCGGGTCTCGTTGATCATGCCGCCCCAGTCCGGGTCCGGCGGCGGCAGCCCCAGCCCGAGGAAACCGAGCACGCCGATGGTGATGATGACGTAGCCGAGTCTGAGGCACGCATCGACGATCAGCGGCCCGCGCGCGTTGGGCAGGATTTCCACCAGCATGATATGCCAGTCGCCCTCGCCCCGGGTCTGGGCGGCGGCCACGTAGTCGCGGTTGCGCAGGTCCAGCACCAGCCCGCGCACGATGCGCATGATGCCGGGGCTGCTGGCGAACGTGATGGCGATGACGATGTTGATGCCCGAGGCGCCGACGGTGGCGATGATGATGATGTAGAGCACCAACACCGGGAACGACAGGATGATGTCGCTGATCCTGGACAGCACCACGTCCCACCAGCCGCCCCGATAACCGGCCACCACCCCCATCAGGATGCCGAGGATATAGGCGCTGAGCGTCGCCAACGGCGCATAGAACAGCACCGTGCGCGAGCCCCAGATGATCCGCGACAGGATGTCCCGCCCGATCTGGTCGGTGCCCAGCCAGAAGGTGCCGCCGGCGTCGAACGCGGCGCCCGGCCTGGCGAAAGGCATCAGGGTGGCGTTGGGCTCGAACGGCGCGATCCAGGGCGCCAAAAGGGCGGTCAGCACCCAGAACGCGATGATGGCGGCGCCGATCATGCCGACCCCGCTTTCCCGCAGTAGGGCGAACGACCGCAGCGCCCGGATCAGGGCATCGCCGGCGCTGGCGGCGAAGACGATGGTATCGGCAATCCGTTGCATGCCCGCCTCGCCTCAGCTGAACCGGATGCGGGGGTTGAGATAGGTGTAGCCGATGTCGGCGATGGCCTGGGTGGTGACGGCGACGAACACCGCGACCATGGCGCAGGCCTCGATGACGAAGATGTCCTGATTCAGGGACGCCTCCAGAAGCAGCGCCCCGAAACCCTTGTAGGCGAAGAAGAATTCGACCACGATCACGCCCGACAGCAGCCAGTTGATCTGCAGCATGATGACGGTGAAGGGCGTGATCAGCGCGTTGCGCAGCGCATGCCGCAGGATCACCTGGCGGTAAGGAAGTCCCTTGAGGATGGCGGTGCGGATGTAATGGGTGGTCATGACTTCCGCCATCGAGGCCCGGGTCATGCGCGCCACGTAGCCGAAGTCGTAGACCACCAGCACCATCACCGGCAGCACCAACTGCCGCCAGTCGAAACCATCCGACATGCCGCTGGTGCCGGGCAACAGCTTGAGCCAGAAGACGAAGATGAAAGCCAGCAGGACGGCGCTGGCGAATTCCGGCACCGAGGTGGTGGCGATGGAAGTCACCGAGATGGCCCGGTCCAGCTTCGAGCCCTCCCGCATGCCGGCCAGGATGCCGAGCACGAGGGACAGCGGGATCATCACCGCGAAGGTCCAGAACCCGAGAATGGCCGTGTTCCACAGCCTCGGCCACAGAATATCGGCGACCGGCACCTTGAAGCGGACCGATTGGCCGAAGTCGCCGGTCACGAAGTGACCGAGCCAGGCAAAGTAACGATACCAGAGCGGCTCGAAATAGCCATGGGCCTCGAGCCACAGGTTGCGCTGCTCCTCGGATGAGTACGGCCCCAGTACCTTGGTCGCCACGCTGCCCGGGGATATCTCGAGCAGCAGGAACAGCAGTACAGACACCACCACCATGGTGACGACCATGTAGCCGAGCCGCTTGGCGAGAAAGATCAGCATATGTCCGTCAGCGCGGCGGGGAGGATCCTACCCGCCGTAGCCCGGATTCAGGCCAGCCACACCTTGTTGTAGTGATGCTCCAAAGCCACATGGGCGTATATTCCCTGAACCCGCTCGTTGGCGGAAATGAACGCCGAGCGCCAGAAGTCCTGCGATATGACGGCGTCGTCCTGAAGGATCTTTTCCAGTTTCGCCATCACCGGCCGTCGTTCGTTGGCGTCGAGAATGGCGCCCGCTTCATCCAACAGCCGGTCGAACTCCGGATTCGAGTACGCGGTCTCGTTCCAGGCGACGCCCGTCCGGTAGGCGAGGTTAAGCACCTGCACCCCGAGGGCCCGATGGGTCCATGAGGTGAAGCCGAACGGCGTCGACATCCAGCGGTCCCAATAGGTGCCGCCCGGCATGATGTTGATGGCGAGCCGGATGCCGGCGGGTTTCACCATCTCGGCCAGTACCTTGACGGTGTTCTGCTCCCAGGGCGGGTTGGCAACGCAGTCGATCTTGAGATCGATGCCGTCGGCATAGCCAGCGTCCGCCAGCAGTTTCTTGGCCAACGCGTAGTCCTGCTTCTGTTTCGGCAACTGGGCGTATTCCGGATGCACCGGTGACACGTGGTGGTCCTCGCCGGGCGCGCCCAAACCGCGATAGGCGATTTGCAGCATCCTGTCGGCATCGACACAGGCTTGAATGGCCTGGCGCAGCTTCTTGTTGTCGAAGGGCTTCTCGGTGATCCGCATGCGGGCGACCCCGGTCTGCGCCGTCACCGCCTCGTAGACCTTCATGCCGGCTAGGGTCTTGATGGTATCGAGCTGTTCCACGCTGGTCCGCATATGAACGTCGGCCTGGTCCGAAGCCAGGGCGGCGACCGCCGTCGCCGGATCGTCGCCGTGGTCGATATAGGTGATCCGGTCGAGATACACCTCGCCGCCCCAGTAGGGGTCCTTGCGCCTCTCCAGGACGCATTTTTCACCGACCGCGAACTCCTTGAGGGTGAACGCGCCGGTGCCTACGGGATTTTTCGAAAGATCACCGCCTTCCTCGTCGAAGCGGCGGTGGACGATGAGCGCCGGATAGTCGGACAGGCTTTCGGGTAAAGACAAGTCCGGCGTTTTGAGGTGGAAGCGGACGGTGTGGTCGTCGACTTTCTCCAGCGCCCCTTCGCTGGCGACGATGGATATCACCGGCTTGCCGTCCTTGTCCTTCTTGCCCGTATCCACCTTGGTCGTCAGCGAACTGAACCGGCCCTGATTCGACGAACCGGTCTTGGGGTCCAGCCAGCGCGTGAAGTTGTGGATGACGTCCTCGGCGACGAAGTCGTCGCCGTTTGACCACTTGACGCCCCGGCGCAGGCGGAAGACCCATGTCTTGAGATCCTCCGACGCTTCCCAGCCTTCCGCCAGATGGGGCCTGGCTACCCCGTCCTTGCCGATCTGCACCATGGGCTCGGTCATGTGGCGCGCCTGGTTGGCCTTTTCCGACCAGTCATACGTGGCCGGGTCGGTCATTTCCTTCACCGCCATCGAGACCCGCAGGTTGCCGCCCTTCTTCGGGGTCGCCGCCCGGGCCGCGGGAACGGCCTGGCCCCCGGCGACGACGCCGGCCATGGCGTAGGCGACGGTGGCGGAGACGCCGAGAAGCGTCGCCGTGCGCAGAAACTCGCGGCGGTCTATGGCGCCCTTGCGCAACTGTTCCCTGAGTTCGGGAATGTAGGGATGCTCTCTCCCCCCTTGCTTCTTGGTCATCATCTCCTCCCCTCGTGATCGACACGACTTTTCCCAGATGACTCCTCAAACCGGCCTCGATGATAGCAGGAAGTGCCGGATCATATAACAGTGGACCGAATTACGGGCCGTGTGATTGGACAGGCATCCTTGGAATGACCGCTGTTGGCCGAGGCTGTTGAAAACTCAAAGCGCGGCCGCCACGGCGCAACGATGGAATCCACGTGATCTTGATGAGTCATTCTTGCCCTATTGGGTTGCTGCGCGAACCAATCTTGCGTTCGGAAGGCACGAAAATAGTTTTTCCACATGGCGTAACCCGGGATTGGATCGAGCCCGATCGATAGAGGATGCTGCTCTCCGTATATGTAGTGACGACCGGCATAGGCCGGTCCGAGTGCAACGAAAGAACAGGAGAGCAGCTATGGAACTCTATGTTGGTATGGACGTGTCGCTGAAGGAGGCATCGATGCCCGTCATGCCAAGGCGGCGCTGTCGATGCGAATCAACGAGAGCGACCGCAACGACGCCGTGGGCCCGGCCCGGATCATGCGGTGCGGTTGGGACAAGGAAGTCCGGGTCAAGAGGCTCTCGTGTCATGAGACCCGGGCGGTCCTGAACGGCCGCGCCTTGCTGGTGAAGATCAAGCGCGATCTGGGAAACCAGATGCGCGGTCTCTTGAAGAATCTTGGTCTGATCATCGGCAACGCGAAAGGCAAGGTTTTCAGCCGCCGAGTGGAAGAACTCGTCGCCGGGCATCCTCTCCTACAACAAGCGGTTCGCCCGCTCTAATGGCGAGAGCCGGCCAATACCTTTGCACTCTCGGAGAGTTCTCTGAAAAGGTCTTCGAATCGGTATCTGTACATTTCTTCCGGGGCATCGATGATCGAAGCTACAGTGTCTCCGCCGACATAATCGAAACCGGCGCAGACCGCCGCCGCGGTCAGACTAAGTGAGCGCAAGCCATGGATATAGGTACGGAGCCCCAAGGCGTTGGCAGCTTCCGCGAACTCTTGCAGGACTTCGATACAATCGTCCTCGTCCATTTCCAGGCGATGGGTATCGAGGCCGACGGCAAAGATGCGCATCTCACCAAGGCGCGAAAAATTCCGTAGGCCGAGGTTCGTTTGCAGGTACACTGCCCTGGTGAAGGGCTTGATTGTCTCCACAATATCGACAAGCCGAGTGCCGGGTGTTCCATCCGGAACCTCGACAATTTCGACGATCAGCAGCCGGCGCAACTCGTCGGGAATGGTGTGCAAGACTTCGACAAGCTTGGTTCGTTGAGACAATGGCGCTCCCAGAGTCCTGAAACGCATGGGCAGACCAACGAGCACCCGGCGGTTCTTTTCCACCAGAGCCTTTAGGTCGCCGATCACCTTTTGTAGCGTCAGGATGTCGAGGTCCACGACTTCCGCGACCGTACGCCCCATGGGCAGGTCGTCGTCAATGGTGCCCTCGCTGGAAGAATCAAGCCGTACGGGCCGGCAGAAGTACGTGGAGAGTACTTCTCGCCGCACATCCCACATGGGGCGGTAAACAAAATGGATGCGGGTCGACTCCAAGGAAGAGGTCACCGTATCCGCCGACTCTGAATCCGATGGCAGCGGGTCCGGCCCGGGGCTCGAACCACGGGGCCCCTTGCTCCGCATCCGCCATTGCAAGGCTGGCGTACCGAAGTCCTGGCCCGTGTCCTGGGGGGAGCGTTCCCGCAAACGGAAGCGAGGCGCCTTGACGGCCTCGTCCGCTTGGCTTTGGATCATGTTCCGCGTAAGATTCTCGAGGTCGATGTCCTCGACCCATGTTTTCCGGTCAAGGTGAGCGACTGCCGATCCCACCTTGACGTCTTCCAGGGCAGAGTCTACGCCGACGAGACGCTTGCGTACTTCCTCGGCAATGAGAGCGCATTTGAGCTTCGCCTCATTCTGATTCAAACTACCAAACACGATAACGAAGGCCGACCCGCCCAGCTTCGCGTACAGATCCACGGGCGTCAGCCGGCGCCCAATTTCCGCATCGACCATCATTTCGACCTTGCCTGCAAGTTTGGGCCATTTGTCGCCAAGCTGTTCGCGAAACTGGCTCAAGTCGACGACATATATTGTGCCTCCCGTCGCTACTCCCTGCCGATCAAGAACCTGTTTCACTTTATTCGCGAAGACGGCCACGTCGATTGGCCCAATACCGATATCCTTACCGCTATTCCTGGGTTCTGCCGAAGGCCTCAGTTTTTTCTCCTCACTTCCGGCGGCGCGCTGTGCGAACTGCGCCACCCTTTCCCAAAATTCCTTACGTAGCGACTTGCCAGATTTTTTTGCCATGGCACCATTTCTTCAACGAGAAAGCGATCGATCCAATGTTATCGTGGGCACCTAAAGGTTTCTGGTTTCCTGGCCTGCGGGCAACAAAGCGTGTCCGATCAGCCACCTGTGTGTGTTCTCCAGGCGGGCACCCCCAAATGATGTCACAAATAATGTCAGGTGCCAATATTTGGCTGGGCGAGGGCCTGCATGGTTATGGCGCCCTGTCCATGGTATCATTGCACGAGTATCTCTGCGCGGTGGAGACGATGCAGACAATCCTTATCATCGACGACGATCCCCAAGCCTGCGAAGAACTCGCGGAGTACCTGGAGAACGAGGGGTACCAGACGCTCACGGCGGCTGACGGCCAGGTCGGACTGGTGTTGTTCCGCGTACGACCGGTCGGTCTTGTCATCACGGACATGATCATGCCGAAAAAGGAGGGGATAGAGACAATTCTCGAACTCCGCAGGGAAAAACCGGACGTGAAGATCATCGCGATCTCGGGCGGAGGGCGAACCCGCAACATGACCTACCTTGATCTTGCGAAGCGCATGGGCGCGGATCGGGTGCTGCCAAAACCCGTGGACCTGAATACCCTGGGCCAAACCATTCGGGATATCTTGCCCGATGACGACCACAACGGGGCAGTTTAGGGGACCCGAAAAAGGGAACACCACGATGACCTTGTGGAAAATAGTGTTGGATATCTGGTCCAAGCTGTTCAACCACGACGGGGACAGACCCGCCCGCCGCACAGCCCCTTCCCGCCTGCAGGATACTTCTGGCGGGTCGATGTAGTCGATGACGGCGGCCGCCCAAGGTCGAAGGGGCTTCCGGCATACTGCGATCATATTGTGAGGAGATGCACATGTTACAGCTAATCGGAGGACTTGGACTATGCCTGATCCTGGTTCAGTTTTCCCAGCAGGTCGCCGCGGACCTGTCTCACGCCGTCTTTCTAGGCGAGCTTGCCCTGGATGGGAGCCTCCGTCACACCAGGGGCATCCTCCCCATGGTGGCCCTGGCCCGAGATAAAGGCCTGTCCACCGTCTTTGTTCCCGAGAGCGATAGCGCCGAGGCGGCCCTCATCGAAGGCGTCACCATCTACCCCATCAGCTCCCTGGCGGGCCTGGTCAAGCACCTCCGGGGCGAGGCGGTGATGGTCCCCTACCAGGCCGATAGCACATCCGTCGTGACCCCGGAACCAATTGTGGTCGAGGCCGACTTCTCCCATATCAAGGGCCAGGAGCATGTTAAGCGGGCCCTGGAGGTCGCAGCGGCCGGGGCCCACAACCTCCTGATGACGGGCCCGCCGGGCAGCGGGAAAACCATGCTGGCCCGGGCACTTCAAGGCATTTTACCGGTGTTAATGGGTGGAGAGCAGTTAGAGGTTACAAAAATATATTCGGCTGTCGGCCGTATTCCACCAGAAGGTTCAATTATTAAAACACGTCCTTTTAGG
>JADFTO010000157.1 GCA_022560215.1 Pseudomonadota bacterium
CACGGCTACACCTATTCGGGGCACCCGCTGGCCTGCGCCGCCGGCCTGGCCACGCTCGACATCTATGCCACGGAGGATCTGTTCGCCCGGGCGGCGGGTTTGGCCGCCTATTGGGAGAACGCGGTGCATGCCCTCAAGGGGCTGCCCCATGTCATCGATCTGCGCAATATGGGCCTGGTCGCGGGCATCGAGCTGGAAGGGCGGCCGGGCAAGCCGGGCAGCCGGGCCTACGACGTTTTCGTGCGCTGCTTCGAGACCGGCGCGCTGGTCAGGATGACCGGCGACATCATCGCCCTGTCGCCGCCCCTGATCATCGAAAAGGCCGAGATCGACCAGCTTTTCCAGATCTTGTCCGAGGCGTTGCGGGCGGTGGATTGACTGGGGCCCCGACTTGGCCCCGACTTGGCCCCGACTTGGAATCCATATAAGTTTCGTCGTATAAGGAGAAGGGGTTTCAGTGCCCGGCCCTGGCCCGCGCGGAGCCTTGAAAGACGCGGAGGAGACGCGAACAAGATGGAAGAGAAATTTCGCTTGGTCACGCGCAGCGATTTCGACGGCTTGGTCTGCGCCGTGCTGTTTCGTGAACTGGATATGGTGGAGGACATAAAGTTCGTCCATCCCAAGGACGTTCAGGATGGAACCGTTCTCCTCGATGCAAACGACATTACCGCCAATCTTCCCTTCGATCCCCGGGTCCAGCGGGCCTTCGATCATCACTCCAGCGAAATGCTCCGCCTCGACAAGGTGCCGGCCAACTATGTGAACGACCCCAAGGCGCCGTCAGCGGCGCGCGTGGTCTACGAATTTTACGGCGGGCGGAATGCCTTCACCAATGTCAGCGAGGAGATGATGGAGGCCGTGGACAAGAGCGATTCGGCCCAGTTCAGCGAGGACGAAATCCTCGATCCCCGTGGCTGGGTGCTGCTCAACTTCATCATGGACTCGCGCACCGGGCTTGGGCGGTTCAGGGAGTTCCGCGTATCCAATTACCAGCTTATGATGGAGCTCATCGATTACTGCCACGGCCACACCATCGAGGAGATCATGGACCTGCCCGACGTCAAGGAACGGATCGACCTTTACGTCGAACACCAGGACAAATTCGGAGATCAGCTCAAGCGCTGCACGACCATCCACAGGAACTTGGGCATCGTGGACCTGCGCGAAGAAAAGGTCATCTTCGCCGGCAACCGGTTCAAGATCTATGCCCTATACCCGGAAATCAACATATCGGCGCACGTGATCCCGGGCCTGCACAGGTTGAACACCGTCTTCGCCGTCGGAAAGTCGGTGTTGAACCGTACGTCCAAGACCAATATCGGCGAATTGATGTTGGATTACGGTGGCGGCGGGCACGAGAATGCCGGCACCTGCCAGGTCGACAACGAGGATGCGGAAAAGATCATGAAAGAACTCATAGAACGGATCAACGCCGACGGTTGAGTCCCGGATAAACTTATGCGATTCCCCGGGAGATTTCCCAAGGCGCTGATAAGCGGCGTCAGCGTTGCCGTCCTTTTGTTCTCCTTCGGCGGGTGCGGCTCTGAAAAATCCCCCATCGGCTATCTCATCGACGCCGTCGGCGGCGATCCCTATGCCCTGACCGAGGAGGGATCCCGCGAACTGGCGCGCTTCAATTCCGTTTACAGAGAGTACGCTTCCCAATCCCCGGACGGCCAGTTTGGCCATTTCAGCGATGCCTTCAAGCGCGTGCGCGTCAACTACATCCACGAAATCCCCGACGCCAAGCTCATCGACGCCGCCATCAAGGGGGTTCGAGAGCTCGAAGCCGAACCCCAAACCGTCCCTCCGGGGGAACTGGTCGAAGCGGCCCTGGACTCCATGATGGCCTCCCTGGACCCCCATTCCGCCTATCTGAACCCGGACGAGCTGCATGAGACAGAGGTCTCCAACAGGGGCGAGTTCGGCGGCCTGGGGATAGAGGTCACCATGGAAGACGGCGTGATCAAGATCATATCGCCGCTCGAGGACACGCCGGCGTGGCGCGCCGGCCTCAAGTCCGGCGACAGGATCACCCACCTGGACGGGAAGCCCCTGGCGGGCAAGACCCTGTTGCAGGCCGTCAAGCTCATGCGCGGGCGGCCGGGAACCGATATCCGCCTGACCGTGAACAGGGACGGATACCCGCCCTTCGGCGTCACCATCACCCGGGCCGTGATCAAGGTCCAGAGTGTGCGCTGGCGCATCCTTGACGATATCGGCTACATCCGCGTCGCCAGATTTACCGAAAGGGTGGAAGACGGCGTAGAAGAGGCCATGGCCGGCATCCACGAGAAGCTGGGGCCGCGCCTCAAGGCCGTTGTGCTGGACCTGCGCAACAATCCGGGGGGCTTGCTCGATCAATCCGTGATTCTGGCCGATGCCTTCCTGGACCAAGGGACGATCGTCACCGTCAAGGGCCGGCGCCCGGGCAGCGAGCGGGTTTTCGAAGCCAAGTCCGGTGACCTGGCCCGGGGGCTGCCCATGGTCGTGCTCATCAACGGCGGTTCCGCCTCGGCCTCCGAGATCGTCGCCGGCGCCCTTCAGGATCACCACCGCGCCTTCTTGATGGGCGTCCGCTCCTTCGGCAAGGGCTCCGTGCAGACCATCACGCCCTTGCCCCGGGAAGGCGCCCTCAAGCTGACCACGCAGTTATACTTCTCGCCTTCGGGACGGGCCATCCAGGCCCTGGGCGTGGAACCCGACATCCGCATCGCCCCCGCCGAGCCAGGCAAGCTCCAGCGCGAAGCCGACCTGCCCGGCGCCTTTCCCGGGACGGCGGCGGGAACAACCATGACCCGGGCGAGCCTCTCTGAAAGCGATTGCCCCGCGGCTGGCGAGAAGGAAGACCGGCCTTTGGGCTGTGCCCTGGCCTTCTTGCGCGCCGGCTCGGCGGAGAACTTCCTGGCCCAGATCAGGTCCCGGGCCGGAATCTAGAGCGGCGTTCCGGGAGAGGCCCCTCGTGACTCTACGGCCCTGGGGTGAAAAAAATAATTTGATTCTGTGATATCCGTCACAAGTCTCTCCATGTCTTATGGGTCATTATAGTGTGACTGAATGGGCTCTTTCCCGGCGCCCTTCCGTGCGTTTTATTGGGCATGGACCGCCCCTCGATCGGCATGATCGAGGGCATTGGAGTAGACACGATGGCACCCGACACCCCTGAAACCACGATCGATGGTGAGACCGATTCCGCCGCCGCGGATCCCGTTCAAATGGCCCAGGCGGCTCCCGACGGCGCGGAACAGGCAATCGGCACGGTCGAGACCCTGAGCGGCACCGTCGTCGCCATCCACAGCGACGGCACGCGGGTCGAACTGGAGGCCGGCTCATCCGTATTCCAGGGGGACACCATCGAGACCGGAGACGACGGAGCCATCGGCGTCGTGTTCGCCGACGAGAGCACCTTCTCCATGGCGGAGAACGGGAGCATGGTCCTCGACGAAATGGTCTACGACCCGGCCACCCAGGAAGGGTCTCTGTCCCTGTCGATCGTGGAAGGCGTGTTCACGTTCGTCAGCGGCCAGGTGGCCAAGACCGATCCCGACGCCATGACCCTAGACACGCCGGTGGCGACCATCGGCATCCGCGGCACCCAGCTCGGCGTCGACCTTTCCGGCGATGTCATGACCGTCGTGCTGATGGAAGAAGCCGACGGATTCGTGGGCGAGGTGGTGGTCACCAACGAGGCCGGCGTGCAGATCCTGAACACGGCCTTCCAGGGCACCACCGTTGCCAGCGCCACCGACGCCCCGTCCGCGTCCTTCACCGTGGACAGGAGCCAGTTGCTCAATACCTTCGGCGGTGCCCTCAGCTCCCTGCCCAGGACCGGCAACGCCAACAACTTCGGCCTGGACGAGAAGTCGGTCGAGGAACTGATCGAGGAAGCCCTGGCCGAGGAAGCCCTGACCGAGGAGGAGCTCGCCGAGGAGGAACTGGCCGAGGAGGAACTGGCCGAGGAGGAGCTATCCGACGAGGAACTGGCCGAGCTTGAAACCGAAGCCGGGGAGGAAGAGCTCGAGGAGGAGTTGGCCGAGGAAGAACTCGAGGAGGAGCTGGCCGAGGAAGAGATCGAGGAAGAGCTGGCCGAGGAAGAGCTGGCCGAGGAAGAGATTTCCGACGAGGAACTGGCCGATTTCGATACCGCGGCCGGCGGCGAAGAGGACCCCGGGACCACCGACTTCATCGATATCAGCGGACAGGGTGACACCCCGGATATTGGCGGTGACGACATCCTTATCGGCGGCCTGGGCGTGGACGACTTGGGCGACACGGGCGGCGGCGGAGATGACGACACCGGCGGCGACACGGGCGGCGGCGGTGCGGACGACACCACGGAGTTCATCGACGTCACCGCCGAGACGCCGAACCTTACGGTCGATCCTCTCGTGTTTGGCGACGAGGACACGGCGATTCCCCTCGTCATTTCCGCTTCGGCGGCGGACACCTCTGAATCCATCACCTCGGTGGAGATCGCCGGGGTTCCCTCCGGCGCCACCCTGTCCGCCGGCACCGACAACGGGGACGGCACGTGGACCCTGGAGGAAAGCGACCTGGACGGCCTCACCATCACGCCGCCGGAAGACAGCTCGGAGGACTTCACCCTCACGGTGACGGTCACGGCGACGGAATCGGCCAGCGGCGCCACGGCCACGGCCACCAGCGAGATCAGCGTGGAGGTTGCCCCGGTCGCCGATGAGCCGATCCTTGAATCCACCACCGAACCCACGCCGGAGCCCGAGCCCGAGCCGGAGCCCGAGCCCGAGCCGGAACCGGAGCCCGATCCCACCGACACCACCGCCGAGGCGCCCACCCTGACGGCCACGGACGCTTCCGGGGCAGAGGACTCGGTGATTCCCCTCGACATCAGCGCCGCGCTGACCGACACGGACGGCTCGGAAGTCCTGTCGGTGACCATTTCGGACGTTCCGACAGGCGCGGTCCTTTCCGCCGGCACCGACAACGGGGACGGCACGTGGACCCTGACGGCCGACCAGCTGCAGGGCCTCTCCATCATTCCACCCGAGGACTCGAGCCTCGATTTCTCGTTGACCGTGACCGCCACCTCGACGGAGCTGAGCAGCGGCGAAACGGCGACCACCTCCACCACCATCGAGGTGGACGTTTCGCCGGTCGCCGATGCGTTCGGCGGCGCGGGCACGGCGATTCCCCTGAACGTCTCGCCCACGGTGACCGACACGGACGGCTCCGAGGTGATCACGGAAGTGACGATCAGCGGTGTTCCCGACGGGGCGGTCCTGTCCGCCGGCACCGACAACGGGGACGGCACCTGGACCCTGACGCCGGATCAGATTCCCGGGCTCACCATCACGCCGCCGGCCAACTTCAGCGGCGTCGACATCGACCTCTCGTTGACATCCACGGTCGTGGACACCGACCCCGATACGGGCGAGCAGATTACGGCGAAGTTTACGAACGAATTCTCGGTGACCATCGGGGAGCCGACCCTGAGCGTCGCCGACGCCTCGGGCGGCGAGGATACGGCGATTCCCCTCGACATCAGCATGGCCTTGACGGACACGGACGGCTCGGAGGCCGTCACCTCCATCGAGATCAGCGGAGTTCCCCAGGGCGCCACCCTTTCCATCGGCACGGACGCAAACGCCGTGACCCTGACCCCCGACGCCGGCGGCGTCGTGATCCTGAGCGGGGAGCAGTTGGACCTGCTTTCGACGCTGACCATCACGCCGCCCCTGGGCAGCGCCGATGACTTCACCTTGCAGGTGAGTACCACCGCCATAGTAGAAGTCATGAGCAACTCGCAACTCGAAACCCTGCTTGATAAGGTTGACGATAGTTCCAGTGCTGCGTCGGTGAATCTCCACGCCGGCATCGTGGCGGGCCCGAACGGCATGATCTACATGGTATCCGACGGCAATCCCGATGCCATCTTCGCCATCGACACCACGACGACGACTCCCACCACCAGCGTCCTCGCATACGACACGCCGTTCGAGGACGTTTACATGACGGTGGCGCCCAACGGCGACCTGATCGTGGCCGATGATCACAACGACACCATCTACCGGGTTGATGCCGGTGACGGCGCTGTCACGGTGTTCCTTTCCAAGGAGGACCTGGAGGCCGTCACCGGCGGGCACGTGGACCTGGAGGGCGGCATCGCCTTCGACCCGGCGGGCAACTTCTACGTGGCGGAGGAGAATTCCGACAATATCTACACCTGGCCCTATGACGCCGTCACGGGCACCCTCTACACCGAGTCGGGCAGGCTGTATGCGTCCGAGGAAGGCATGGAGACCGCCGGGGTCGGTGACGTTGACCTGGAGGGCGGCATCGCCTTCGCGGACGGCGGCACGACCGTCCTGGCGGGCGCCGACCAGCTTTACGGCGGCGCCGGCGACGACTTCATCGACGGCGGCGGCGGCAAC
>JADFTO010000158.1 GCA_022560215.1 Pseudomonadota bacterium
CCCGGGCGGCAAGGTGACGACCCAATTCAAGGACCTCACCCAGGCCCTGGAGCTGGCGGCCGAGCTGGGGTTCAGCCTGCCCGCGACGGCGCTCAACCGGGATCTATACGCCAAGCTCATCGAGGCGGGGCATGGCGATCTCGACCATTCCGCCCTGATCAAGGCCATCGCCGAAGACTAGAGCCTCGGGTGCAGCGGCTTCTTGGGCTGGTTCCGGGTGTCGAAGTCGAGGAAGGCGATCAGCATCTGCAAGCCGATGATGATGGGCAGGGCCGCGACCATGGCCGTGCCGGCGGTGGTGGGGATGCCGGTGGCCGAGCTCTCGGCCCATTTTAGGGCGCCGAAGACGATCCCGAAGCAGAACAGAAGGGAGCCCAAAAACAGCTCGATCGAGGCGATGTTGAAGTCCCTGAGGAAGTAGCCGTAGCAGAACCGCTTGAGCGTATTCCGCATGTTCTTGAAGGCGAACTCGAACAGGACCTTGCGGATCAGGAGGCTGCTTCGCTCGCCGCCGTAGCGGGCTTCCATGGGCACGTCGGCGACCACGGCCCCGAGCAGGTTGAGGCGGAACAACAGATCGGATTCGAAGAAAAACCCGGGGCTCAATTTGGCGAAGGGCAACGCCTGAGCGACCTTGGCATGGATGGCGGTGAAGCCGTTGGTGGGATCGAAGACGTCCCAGTAGCCGCTGGACAGCTTGGAGGCGAACGAAAGGCATAAATTGCCGGCGACTCGCAAGGCCGGCATGTCGGCGAGGCCAGCCAGATCGTGGAAGCGGTTGCCCTTGGCGTAGTCGGCTTCCCCCTTGACGATGGGGGCGATCAGGTCGGGAATCCGGCCCGGGTCCATCTGGCCGTCCCCGTCCACCTTGACGATGATGTCGGCGCCCGCCTGCCAGGCCTTCTCGTAGCCGGTCATGGTGGCGCCGCCGACCCCGGTGTTGCGCTCGTGGGTGAGGACGGTGACACGGGGGTCCTGGCACCGGGCGCGGACGTGGCTGCCGGTGCCGTCGGGGCAGGCGTCGTCGATGACGAAAATGTGGGAAACGCCCTCGCCGATGCCGGCGATCACGTCCAGGACGCGCTCCTTTTCCCTATAGCAGGGAATGACCGCGGCGACGGTGGGCGCGGCGTCATGGGAGGCGGGGGGGTCGGTCATGGGCGCATCCTGGTCCGGAGGACGGGAGTGAGCCCTTATATCAAATCCCGGCCGGGCAGCGCACATATTCAGGCGCTTCGTCGCGGCCAGCCGGCGGATGCCGAAAAAAAAGGGCCGCGGATTGACCGCGGCCCTTGATCTCGAGACAGGGAACGATCCCTAGAAGCCCATGTCGCCGCCCATGCCGCCTCCTCCCGGAGGCATGGCCGGTTCCTTTTTCTCCGGCTTCTCGGCCACCATGGCCTCGGTGGTGATCAGGAGTCCGGCCACCGAGGCGGCGTCCTGAAGCGCTGTGCGGACCACCTTGGTGGGGTCGATGATGCCCGCCTTCACCATGTCGGTGTAGACCTCGGCCTGAGCGTCGAAGCCGTAGGTGTAGCTCTTTTTCTCTTTCAGCTTGCCGGCGATCACGGCGCCGTCGTGGCCGGCGTTCTCGACGATCTGGCGCAACGGGGTCTCGAGCGCGCGGCGCACGATGTTCACGCCCACCGTCTGGTCCGAGTTTTCGGTCTCGACCTTGTCCAGCACCCGGGCGGCATAGAGCAGGGCCGTGCCGCCGCCGGGCACGATGCCTTCCTCCACCGCGGCGCGGGTGGCGGCGAGGCCGTCGTCGACCCGGTCCTTGCGCTCCTTGACCTCGGTCTCGGTGGCGCCGCCGACGCGGATCACGGCCACGCCGCCGGCCAGCTTGGCCAGCCTTTCCTGCAGCTTCTCGCGGTCGTAGTCCGACGTGGTGTCCTCGATCTGGGCCCGGATCTGGCCGCAGCGGGCCTGGATGTCGGCCTTCTTGCCGGCGCCCTCGACGATGGTGGTCTCCTCCTTGGTGATGATCACCTTCTTGGCGCTTCCCAGCATGTCGATGGTGACGTTCTCCAGCTTGATGCCCAGGTCCTCGCTGATGAGCTGGCCGGAGGTCAGGATGGCGATGTCCTCGAGCATGGCCTTGCGGCGGTCGCCGAAGCCGGGGGCCTTCACCGCCGCCACCTTCAAGCCGCCGCGCAGCTTGTTGACCACCAGGGTGGCCAGCGCCTCGCCCTCGATGTCCTCGGCGATGACCAGCAGGGGCCGGCCCGACTGGACCACGGATTCGAGCAACGGCAGCACGGCCTGCAGGCCGGACAGCTTCTTCTCGTGGATCAGGATGTAGGGGTTTTCCAGCTCGCAGTTCATCTTCTCGGCGTTGGTGACGAAATAGGGCGAGGTGTAGCCGCGGTCGAACTGCATGCCTTCGACCACCTCCAGTTCGGTGTCCAGGCTCTTGGCCTCCTCCACCGTGATCACGCCTTCGTTGCCGACCTTTTCCATGGCCTCGGCGATGAAGTTGCCGATCTCGGTCTCGCCATTGGCCGAAATGGTGCCCACCTGGGCGATCTCGGCGTTGGTGGAGACCTTGCGCGAGCGCTTGTGCAACTCGGCGACCACGGCCACGACGGCGGCGTCGATGCCCCGCTTCAGGTCCATGGGGTTCATGCCCGCGGCCACCGCCTTGGCGCCCTCGTGGACGATGGACTGGGCGAGAATGGTGGCGGTGGTGGTGCCGTCGCCGGCCTCGTCGGAGGTCTTGGTGGCCACCTCGCGCACCATCTGGGCGCCCATGTTCTCGAACTTGTCGGAAAGCTCGATCTCCTTGGCCACGGTGACCCCGTCCTTGGAGATCCTCGGTGGGCCGAAAGCCTTGTCGAGGATGACGTTCCGGCCCTTGGGCCCGAGCGTCACCTTGACCGCATTGGCGAGCGTGTCCACGCCCTTCAGCATGAGGGTGCGGGCTTCGGTGCCGAACTTAACTTCTTTGGCTGCCATGGATTGTGCTCCTCAAAAACCTGGTTATTTCTTCTTCTTCTTCTTGCCACCGTCCTCGATGACGCCGAGAAGATCGGATTCCTTCATGATCAACAGTTCCTCGCCGTCGATCTTGACCTCCGTGCCCGACCATTTGCCGAACAGGATGCGGTCGCCGGCCTTGACGTCGAGGGGCACGAGGGTGCCGTCGTCCCGGAACGTGCCGTTGCCGGCGGCGACGACTTCGCCCTCCATGGGCTTTTCCTGGGCGGTGTCGGGGATGATGATCCCCCCCGCCGATTTTTCTTCCTGATCCACGCGCCGGACCATGACGCGGTCATGCAGCGGCCTTAATTTCATTAGTCATCCTCCGCGAACACGTTGAAATGTAATGATTGTTTGGGGTCTGTTAGCACTCTCCCAAGGTGAGTGCCAACGATCTATTCCGCCTCACGTCCTTTGTCAAGGGGTTGTCCCCGAAATTTTGACGAGGCAGGGCCGGGATCAGGATTCCCGGTCGGCGAGTCCCGGGCTGGCGATGATGGCGGCGGCGTCCCAGACCACCACGTATCCGCTGCGAAAAGGCTGGATATAGGCCGGTTTCGGGGACGAGACCGGGGTCTTCCGGTAGCTCACTACCTTGCCGCCGGGATGGCGCTCCAACCACGCCCGTTCGTCGGGGTCGCGGACGCCGATCACCGCCATGGGTTTCTCGAGCCGCCCCAGGAACTGGTACTGCCCGTGGTACTTGCCGAAGTGGGCGAGGGGCACGCCATCACGCTCCCAGGCGCCGAGCCGGGCGGCCAGGGGCCTCAAGTCGTAGGCCGCCCCCAGGGAGGGCCCCAGGATCAGATGCAGCGCCGTCACCATGACGGCCGACAGCCCGGCCAGCGCCGCCGCCGAGGCCGCCGGCCTCAGCCTCGGCAGGAACAGGCAGGCCAGCCCGGCGGCGGCGGCCATCAGGGCCCAGGGGGGCGCCGCCCAGTCCAGCACCCGGGGCAGATTCCCGGCGGCCTCCAGGTAGACGAAGGCGGCCGCCCAGGCGGTGGCGGCGGCGAGCCCGGGGACCCTCAGGTCGAGGCGCCGCCCCTGGCCGGGAAGCGCATGGGCCGCGATCAGCGCCAGGGCCGGAAACAGGGGCAGCAGGTAGTGGGGCTGCTTGCCGCTGATCAGGGAGAAGACGGCGAAGGCGGCGGCGAACCACCCCAGGCAGAAACGCACGCCCCCGTCGCTCCAGGGGAGGCCGGCCAGGCCCCGCCACAGGGGCGGCCAGACGGTCCAGGGCAGGATCATCGGCGGCAGCATCGCCGCGTACCACCACCAGGGGCGTCCGTGGGCGAACGACTCCACCATGCGCCCCGCAGACTGACCCCAGAAGATGGCCTGGGCGTAGGCCTCGCCCCCGGCAAGCGCCGCCGGCACCGCCCAGGCCAGGGCCAGGGCCGCGCCCGAGAGGAGCGCCGCCAGGACTCCCCCATACCAGCGTCCCCAGCCCCAGGCGGGCGCCGGCCCCAGGCCCGGCCCCCACCATGGCGCCAGCAGGGCCACGGGCAGGACGTGCACCAGGATCGCCGGCCCCTTGGTGAGGACGCCGAGGCCGATGCCCGCCGCCAGCAGGGCGAAGCCGCTGAGGCCGCCGCCACGCCACGCACTGACGACGCCGAGGAGCCCCGTGAGGGTGAAAAAGGTGAGAATCATGTCGAACATGGTGAGGGTGGTGTAAAGCGCCCAGAACACGCCCCCGAACAGGATCAGGGGGGCGGCGAGGGCGGTTTCCTCGCTCTCGGGCCACAGGCGCCGGGCCAGGGTGCCGGTGAGGAACAGGCTGCCCAGGCCGAAGAGCGGCGCCACCATCCGGGGCCACCATTCGTTGACCCCGAATATCCCCCAGCCCAAGTTGATCAGCCAGAACAGCAGCGGCGGCTTGTCACTGTAGGCCTCGCCGTTGAGGTGGGGGACCAGGAAGTTTCCGTCCCGCCACATTTCCCAGGCCACGGCCAGGTAGCGGGTCTCGTCCACCGGCAGGGGCGGGCGCAGGGCCAGGCCCGCGGCCATCACCACAAGCCATAGGCCAAGCGGCGTCCACCACGTGCGGGAAAGGGTCATCCGCCGCCGGGAGCCTGGTCGCCGCCCGCACCCGCCCGGTCATGGTGGATGAAATAGAGGTTGCGCGCGTAGATCAACAGCCCTCCCGCCTGGCCGACGATGAAAACCGGGTCCTCCCGGTGGATGGCGTAGGCCAGCAGGGTGGCGCCGCCGAGCACGCTGAAATACCAGAACGCCACCGGTATGACGCTCCGGCGGGTGCGTTCGGACTTGATCCACTGGACGATGAAGCGCATGGAGAAGAACGCCTGGCCGAGGAAACCGACGGCGGTCCAGAGCGTCAGCGTGAATATCATGAAACCGAGGTTGACGACCATCAGCGATCCTTTTCTTCATCCGAATCTGCGGCGTCCGCTTCAATGTCCGGAACCGTGCCCCGCCTGAGCAGCCACATGACGCCGAGTAAATCCACGATACCCACCCCCAGCCGGTCGAGCACGCCGTAGTTGGAAGTTCCCCGCCCCCGCGCCCGGTGATTGACCGGAACCGAGATCACGGCGCCGCCCCGCCTCAGCATGAGGGCGGGGAGGAAGCGGTGCATGTTGTCGAACCGCGGCATGTCCAGGAAGGCCGCCCGCGCGAAGACCTTAAGCCCGCAGCCGGTGTCCGGGGTGTCGTCGCCGAGCAGCCGGGAACGCACCCCGTTGGCGATGCGCGAGGATATCCGCTTCGCCCAGGTGTCCCGGCGCAGGGCCCGGTGCCCGGTCACCAGGAGCAGGGTCTTGTCCCTGGCCTTGTCGAGTTCGCCGAGGAGTCTCGGGATGTCCGCCGGATCGTTCTGGCCGTCCCCGTCCAGGGTCGCGATGACGGGGGCCCGCGCCGCCTGGACGCCGGTCCAGATGGCGGCGCTCTGGCCCGCACGGCGGCGGTGCGTGATCACCCTGAGGGCGGGGAAGCGGGCGGCGGCCTGGCCGAGCTCGGCCGCCGTGGAATCGCTGCTGCCGTCGTCCACGTAAACGATCTCATAGTCGTAGCGCCCGTCCAGGGACTGGCTGACCTCGCCGATCAGGGGAGCGATGTTTCCCGCCTCGTTGTGAACGGGCACCACCACCGCCAACTGGGGCAGGACATTGGTTTTGGCGGTCATGGCTTGAAAAGCGGGGTCTTTAAAAATGGGATACGTCTGTGGCCGCCTGGGGTGTCCCGCTTCTTATACCGCGGGCGAGCCCCAAGAAAAGCCCTTTCATTTTCCTTGGCGGCGGAATTCATAGCGCTATCCGGGGAACAGGCACAGCCATTTCCGGTCACAAGGAGGGGCGCCGGACCCCAATACAAAAAGAGCCACAGAGGCTTGCCTCGAGGGTCCTCAGGAGCCACGATGATGAAGTCGTATAACTCGCCCGCAGCCACATG
>JADFTO010000159.1 GCA_022560215.1 Pseudomonadota bacterium
GGGTCCGCCGTCGCCGTGGAATGGCGGCGGCCAGGCGGAGGGATCGGAGGCCCTGCCCTTCTGCAAGGCCGCGAAATCGAGCCGCTGGTTGGGGTCCGGGTAGGGAACGGCCGAAACCAGGGCGCGGGTGTAGGGATGGGTGGGATGGTGGAACAGGCGCTCCCGGGGCGCGATCTCGACGATCCGTCCGGCGCACATCACGGCGATCCTGTCTGCCATGTAATTGACCACCGCCAGGTTATGGGTGATGAACAGGTACGTCAGGTCCAGTTCCTTCTGCAAGTCCTTGAGGAGGTTCAGGATCTGGGCCTGAATTGAAACGTCGAGGGCGGAGACGGGTTCGTCGCAGATGAGCAGGTCCGGCTTGAGGGCAAGGGCGCGGGCGATGCCGACGCGTTGGCGCTGGCCACCCGAGAAACTGTGCGGGTAACAGCTGAGGTACCGGGAATCCAGTCCCACCAGGCGCATGAGTTCCTTCACCACCTCCCTGCGGTGCTCCTTGTCGCCGATTTTGTGGATGTCCAGGGGCTCCTTCAGGATTTCGAAGACCGTCATCCGCGGGTTGAGGGAACCGAAGGGATCCTGGAACACGTACTGGATCTTGCGCCGGTAGGGCACCATTTTCTTGTCGTCCAAGTCCAACAGGTTGACCAGCCGCCCCTTGTCGTTGAACACCAGCTCGCCCGAATCCGGGTCCATCGCCCTCATGATGATCTTGCTCAAGGTGGTCTTCCCGCAGCCGCTTTCCCCCACCAGGCCGAGGCATTCCCCCCGCTTGATCTCGAGGCTCACGTCGTCGACGACGAGGACGGCAGACTCGGGCGCGCTCTTCAGCAGCCCCCCCGCCTTGCGCGTGGTGAAGCTCTTGGTGAGGTTGCGCATCTGGACGAGCGGGGCCTCGTCGGCGCCTTCGGGCCATGGGGCCTTGTCGGCCATCAGGTGGCCTGTCGCGTACTCCACCTCGCGCAGCGGGACCAGCCGCTCCCCGGGCTTCATGTCGAAACGAGGGACAGCGCCCAGCAGCGCCTTGAGGTAGGGATGGGAGGGATTGCCGAAGATGTCGTGGAGGGTGCCGCTCTCCATGATCTTGCCTTGGTAGGCGACGACGACTTCCTCGGCGATGTTGGCGACGACGCCCAGGTCATGGGTGATGATGAGCACGGCCATCCCCAGTTCGGCCTGCAGGTCCTGGATCAGTTTCAGGATTTGCGCCTGGATGGTGACGTCCAGCGCCGAGCTCGGCTCGTCGGCGATCAGCAGCGCCGGACGGCAGATCAGGGCCATGGAGATCATGGCCCGCTGGCGCAATCCCCCGGACAGCTCGAAGGGATAGGTGTCGTAAGCCTGCGCCGGGTCGGGAAAGCCGACCATGCGCAGCATGTCGATAGTGATCTCGCGCCCCTCCTTCATGCCCATGGGCCGGTGCAGGCGCAAGGCCTCGACCACCTGGTTGCCCACCGTGTGCAGGGGTGAGAGCGACGTCATGGGCTCCTGGAAGATCATCGATATCCGCCCCCCCCTGATGGCGCGCATCTCCCGGCTTTCGGGGGCGAGGGTGAGCAGGTCCACGACACGCCTGCGCTTGTCGCGGATGTGCTTGGGCACTTGGGCGGCGTGGCGGCTGGGATCGGCGAGCAGGATCTGGCCTCCGCCGACGCGGGCGTTGCGCGGCAGGATGCCCAAGATGGCCTGCGCCGTGACCGACTTCCCGGAACCGGATTCACCCACCAGGGCCACCGTGGTGCCCGAGCGTACCCGGAACGAGACCCCGTCGACGGCGGTCACCATCCCCGCTTGTGTCTGGAATTCAACCTGAAGGTCCTTGACCTGCAGAAGATCGGTCACGTTCGTGTCTCCCCGAGGGCAAGGGCGGTGCAATATTTCATGACCTGGGCGCGGCGGGTCAAGCCCTTGATGCGGGCACCGGGGTGCCGCGAGTCGATTCCCGTCGGGGGTGAAACGTCCCCGGGTTTGGCGGGGCCGGTCACGGCCAGAAGACCTCGCGTCCCCCGATCCAGCGGACGGCGGCATGATCCCGGGTGCGGCGCAAAAATTTCCGCACGAACGCCCAGCAGGCGTCGTCCAGGTCCAGGTGGTGGGTCAGAAGCCCGGTGGCTTCGCACCTGTCCACCATGCCCTTTCGCCGCGCCGCCAGGTGATCGACGATGAGCTCCAGGACGGCCCGTTCCCCGATGAAGCGGCCCTTCATGTGGAAGAGATCGGCATGGACGTTGGCGCACCTCACGCCCGGCGCGGGCTCCGGGGCCGGCCGGGGCTTGTAGGCCGACACGGCTTCCAGCCCGATGGCGGGCAAGCGGGCCAGGAGACTCGGGTCCATGCGGTTCCAGGGCGGCACCAGGACGGGCAAGGCGCCATCGAACGGGGCCAGGAGGCGCCTCCCCTCGGCCAGTTCGGCGAGCACGGTTTCGGCATCCCGGCCGGGCCCGAGCTCCGCTTTCCTGGACCCGGCCGGGGCATGGTTGACGTGCGCGTACCCATGCTGCAGGACGGCCGCCAGAGGGCGGCGGGAGAGGCATTCCCCCAGTCCGGGTTCGGCACCCAGCGGCACCACGGCGATGGCGATGGGAACCCCTGCCTCTTCGCTCAGCCCGAGCAGCCGTTCCAGGGCCGGCGTCATTTGCCGGGCGTCGTCGTCCCGCCACCAGAGGGTGGCGTCCCTCCCCTCCGTCCGCCAAGCATCCAGCTCGCGGTCTAGATCGTTCCACTCGGCCACCGTCCATCCTTCCCACCGGGTCTTATCGTCTATCTGAATTCATAGGGGACTGGCGGCGGAATCTCCCCGCGCTCATGCCGGTCAGCCATCCGCCTTGGTCCATGATCAGCCCATTTGCTTCATGGTTTGGACCAGGCGCTTGGCGACGATACGGGTCAAGGCCATGCTGACTTCGGGGTTTTCCTGGATGAGCTTGAAGAAGACGTCGCCCGAGATGCTAAGCACCGTCAGGGGTTGATTGGCCTTCACGGTCGCCGTCCTGGGCTCTTCGCAGAGCAGGGCCAGTTCTCCGATCACGTCGCCCCGGCCGGGATTGGAGAGGACTTGCGGGCCGTCCGCGGTTTCCACGATGACATCGACGGCGCCCTCGACGATGACGAAGGCCCGGTCCCCCGGGTCCCCCTGGTTGAAGAGGACCTGGCCTTCCTCGAAATCCTGCCTTTCGCTGGTAAACGCGAGCAGTTTCAGTTTCGAGCGGTCCATTCCGGCGAACAGCGGGATTTTGGCCAGGAGGCCGACTTCCTGGCCGAGGAGCCCGCCGTCTTCCGCCGCCGGCGCCGGCGCCTCCTCGGGCGGCGGCTTGGCGGCGGCCTCTTTCACCTGTTCGGTGACCCGGCCGCGGTCTTCGATGAAGATCCGGTCGAACTGCTGTCCATCCCCGATCTCGTTGTTCACCCAGAACAGGCCGCTTTCCCGGGTCATGTCCTTGATGGAGGTGAAGACGGCGGCCTGGGTGGATGCGTCGAAGGCCGCCGTGGCCTCGTTGACGATGGTCAACTGGGGACGCTTGATGAGGACCCGGGCGATGGCGAGCTTCTGCCTCTGGGCGGGAGACAGGCGCTTGCCGGATATCCCCACCTCGAAGTCGAGGCCCACCTCGATAATGGTCCTGCGCAATCCCACGCCCTCGATGACCTCGGCGAGCAGCTCCCCGATGCGGGACGCGCTCTCGGCCTTGCCGCCCGCGACCTTGCCGAACAGGATGTTGTCCTGGATGCTGCTGGCCGCGTTGTAGGCGCCCGCGTCGAAGAACTCCACGGCGCCCCGCAGGTCCTCGGGCAGGGATTGGGAGAACGTCCGGCGGGTCTCCAGGATCCTTTTCCGCATGTCGTCCTCGAACAGTCCCAGGCGGTGGCGGGCGGGGACGAGCTTGAAGGGAAGCTGGTTGAGCAGGTCCCGGTCCTCCTGCGCGATGTCGTCGATTCCATGTTTCTCCACGTGGCTGAGGATTCTCTGGAACTCCGGCAGGTCGTCGGCCTCGATGAAGCTGAACTGCTCGAAGAATTCGTGGCCGGGGGGCAGGTCGTGGAACAACTCGACCATGATGGCGGCGATTGAGCGCCCGATTTCCAGGAAATCCTGAGTGAGGCCGCTTTTCTCCAGGACGTCGACGACGTAGGGGTTTTTCCCCAGGTCCTCGATGTTGAAGGTCTTGCCGACGGGAGTCCCGAAAAGGATGTTTTCGGCGACCGAGGCGTTGGTGTTGAACTTCTCGATGTCGAAGGTCTCGACGAGTTCGCCGAGCGCCGGATCGCTCAACTTCTCGCGCACCACGGCGCGGGCCTGCAATACGCTGTCGGCGAGCGCGGGGTAGGCCGCGGGATCGACGACCCGGCGCAGGCCCAGTTGGAAGACGTCATCCTCGATGTCGACGGCGACCAGGGTCTGGATCATGCGGTCGTTCAAATCTTCCGGACCCTCGGCCCCGATGGATTCATAATCGATCCAGTCGGCCCGTATGTCGAAGGGGCTGTTGCCGGACTTGAGGGCCTCTTCCCTCTCGTTCTTCCAGGCGCCGTTCCCATCGCCCTGGCCCGGACTCTCGCCCGGGTAGTGCTTCAGGCCATACAGCAGGGTGTCCTTGATGGTTCCCGACCGGATGTAGGATTCCTGATCCACGTAGGAGATACGGCGGCCGGTGACGGACTCGGGCAGGTTGGAAAGCCGCTTGCCGTCCACCGTTATCTGCCCGCTGGTCGGACTGACCAGGCGGGCCAGCAGCCGGGCGATGCCGTCGGCGCCGCCGCCGGGCGATCCCACCAGGGCCACGTGCTCCGAGGTGTCGAAGCTAAAGGAAGCCGAATCCACGGTCTTGGTGCCTTCTTCCTCTTCCAGGGAAATGTTGGAGGCGACCAGGGCGCCGGTCAATTCTTCCGCCGGCCCTTGGTGGGGTTCGAGAAGCTTTTCATCGATCATTCCCGCCGGTTGGAACCTTTCGACCAGCTGGTCGTACTTGATGCGGGCGTCCTCCATGCGCTGGTAGTAGGCGAGCAGCTCCTTCCAGGGCGCCGACAGGTCCTTGTAGGCGGCCAGGATGGCGACCAGGGCGCCGAGGCTGAGGGATCCCTCGATGACCAGATAGCCGCCGATGGAAAAGAAGAAAAACGGTGTCAACTGGGAGAGGAAATTGTTGATGAACTTGATGAAGAACTTCTTGCGGTAGATCTGGAAACGGACCTGGTATATGGCGCCCAGGCGGCTGGCGAAATCCGCCATCTCGTACTGGGCGGTGTCGTGGGCGTGGATGTCGGTGACGCCGGAGACCATTTCGCCGAGCCGTTCCGACAGCTTGCGCACATTCTTGACCCGCTCCTTGGCGAGCAGGTTCACCTGGCGTTGCAGTTTGGGGATGGCGTAGGCCTGGATGGGATAAAGGGCGAGGGCAGAGAGACCCAATTTCCAGTCCTGGATGAACATGAAGACCAGGATGGTGAACAGGGTCCCCCCCTGGAAGGTGACCAGGGAAAAGGCGTCGCCGAAGAAGCCGCCGAGGGGTTCGGTCTCGGTGGCGACCATGGAAACGATCTCGCCGGACGAAATGGTGCGGAAATGGGGCAAGGGGAAACGCAGGACGCGATGGATCAACTGGAAGCGCAGGCGGCGCAGCATGCGTTCCGCGATCACGCCCCTGTAGACGTTGATGTAGTACTTGAAGCCGCCGTTGATGAAGACCAGGATGAGGAACATCCCGCACAGCGTCATCAGGTAGGGTATCTGCTCGAGCTCGATGCCGAAAAATGATATTGGAAAGTCACCGCCCCCGATGGCCTCGTTGATGATGATCTTCGGAATGTCGAGGGAGATATACAGAAACGGGAATGACACCGCCGTGATGAACAGAAGGTACAGCTGCTGCGCCTTGCTGTAGCGCAGGATGTACTTGAAGATGCCGGCTTCCAAGAACCTCTCCTCTTGATCGATACCACTTCGAGAGCGCGCGGATTTCGCCTCGTTAAGCCCCTGAAAACTTTCCCCGGGGCCAGACTTTATCAACAATTCCCCGGGCCTGCCATCCCCGCGTTGGTCCCCCGTCATCCGGCCTGGGCGAGCTCGGCGATGATGCGGGCGCTGGCCTCGGTGCCGCCGGTATCCAGCCCCGCGCCGGAAGGCCGGGGCCGGGTGAGCGCCGCCTCGACCGCGGCCGTCAGGGTCTCGGGCGAAAGCGTCCTCTCTTCCACCACCTGGACCAGGCCGCGCTTCTCCAGCAGCCTGGCGCGGAGCGTTTGCTCGGATTCCTCCAGCCCGGCGTAGGGCACGATGACCGAGGGCGCGCCCGAGGCCAGGACCTCCATCACCGTGTTGTAGCCGCCCTGGGAAATGGACAATCGGCAGTTGGTAA
>JADFTO010000160.1 GCA_022560215.1 Pseudomonadota bacterium
GCCCTGGCCGTCGCCGAGGCCACCGGGGGCAGCGCCGCCATCACCACGGCCGGCGACGTCATGTTCGGGCTCGCCCTCGACGACCCTCCGCCCGGCTGGCGCCTGGCCAACCGGGAGGCCGCCAAGGGGGTGAGCTGCGCCCTGCTCGCGGGCGAGCCGGTGGCGCTCGTGGTGGAAGCCGGGGACGCCGCCTGGCTGAAGGACGTGCCCTTCGCCGGGGAAGGCCGGCTCACCGTGCGCATCACCGACCGGGCCATGGGCGAGGACGGCGCCGAGCTGGTCCTCCATCCCCCGGTGCTGGCCCTGGGCGTCGGCTGCGAACGGGGCGTGGACGTGGGCGAACTCGGCGCCCTCGCCCGGGAGACCCTGGGGCGGGCGGGCCTGGCGCCTGGCGCCGTCGCCTGCGTGGTCTCCCATGAGCTCAAGTCGGACGAGGAAGCGGTTCATGCCCTGGCCCGCGACTTAGGCGTCCCCGCCCGCTTCTTCTCGGGCCCTGAACTCGAGGCCGAGGCCGGACGCCTGGCCAATCCATCGAATACCGTCTTCGAGGCCGTCGGCTGCCACGGGGTGGCCGAAGGGGCGGCCCTGGCCGCCGCCGGCAACGGCGGCACCCTGATCGTCGAGAAGACCCTATCGAGGCGCGCCACATGCGCCGTCGCCCGTGCCCCGGGCTGCATCCCGGGCGATTCCGTCGGCCGCCCCCGGGGCCGCCTGGCGGTGGTCGGCATCGGCCCGGGCGGCTCTGCCTGGCGGACGCCGGAGGCGTCGCGCGCCCTGGCCGGGGCCGCTCACGTGGTCGGCCACGGGCTTTATCTGGACCTGATCGCCGAGGTCATTACCGGCAAGGCGCGCCACCAGACGCCGCTGGGGGAAGAGGAGGCCCGGGCCGCCAAGGCCCTGGAGCTCGCCGCCGCGGGCGAGTCCGTGGCCCTGGTGTCGTCGGGGGACCCGGGCATCTTCGCCCTGGCGACCCTGGTCTTCGAGCTCCTGGAGCGCCGGGACCACGGGCCCTGGAACCGGGTGGCGATCTCCGTCGTCCCCGGGGTCAGCGCCTTCCAGGCCGCCGCCGCGCGCATGGGCGCGCCCATGGGCCACGATTTCTGCGTCATCTCGCTGTCGGACCTGCTCACCCCTTGGGCGTCCATCCGCCGCCGCTTGCAAGCCGCCGCCGAGGGGGATTTCATCGTCGCCCTCTACAACCCGGCGTCCAAGCGCCGGAAGGCGCGCCTGGCCGAGGCCCGCGACATCCTGCTCAAGGCGCGGGCGGAAGACACGCCCGTGGTGATCGCCCGCAACTTAGGGAGGGAAGGAGAGCAGACGGATATCATCCGCCTCGGCCAGCTGGACCCGGGACATGCCGACATGCTGAGCGTGATCCTGATCGGCAACAGCCGCACCCGGGTGACGGAGCGGGGGACCGGGCGCTGGGTCTACACGCCCCGGGGGTATGACGTTAAGATCGACGACCCTATATAGGGTCCACCCATGGGAGGAGGAGATACCATGCGTATTCTTTCGATTGCTTTCGCCCTGATCGTCCTGACGGGGCCCGCCGCCACCCAGGCCGCGGGCGATGTGGCCGATACCGTCTTCGAGGAGGTGGAGAAGCGCATCATCGAGAACTTCTTCGACAAAAGGGGGGGCAAGGCCGAAAGGGAACAGGGCAAAAAATCAAAGAAGGCCAAGAAGGCCAAAAAGGCCAAAAAAGGGAAACGGGGCAAGGGGCCGCCACCGGGGCTGGCCAGGAAAGAGAGCCTGCCGCCCGGGCTCGCCATGCAGCTGAAGAAAAACGGTACCCTGCCGCCGGGCCTGGCCAAGCGCCAACTCCCCGAAGACCTGGCGAACATGCTGCCGCCGACCGGCAAGGGCAGGGAGCGGGTCATCGTCGATAACAACGTGGTGCTCATCGAGAAGGCGACGGGAAAAATCCTCGACATCATGAAAGACGTCATCAAATAGACGCCCGTCCATGACCGTCCATTTCATCGGCGCCGGGCCCGGCGCCCCCGACCTGATCACGGTGCGCGGCCTGGAGCTGATCCGCCGCGCACCAGTGGTGCTCTACGCCGGCTCCCTGGTGCCCCAGGCCGTGATCGCCGAGGCCCCGGCCGAGGCCCACGTCGTGGACACCGCGCCCCTGACCCTGGATCAGATCATCGCCGAGATGCGGGCGGCGGACGACGCCGGGCGCGACGTGGCCCGGGTCCATTCCGGAGACCCCTCCCTTTACGGCGCCATCGCCGAGCAGATGCGCCGGCTGGACGGGCTCTCCATCGCCTACGACGTGACGCCCGGCGTGCCGGCCTACGCCGCGGCGGCCGCCGCGCTCAAGCTTGAGTTGACCCTGCCCGGGATCAGCCAGACCATCGTGCTTACCCGCACCGCGGTGCGCAGCTCCCCCATGCCTGTGACCGAGGACCTGGAGACCTTGGGCGCCAGCGGGGCGACCCTGGCCATCCACCTGTCGGTCAACAATCTGGGCCCCGTGGTGCGCACCCTTTCGCCCCTCTACGGCGAGGACTGCCCCGTCGCCGTCGTCCACCGGGCGAGCTGGCCCGACGAAGTGATCGTCAGGGGCACGCTCGCCGACATCCGCGCCAAGGTGAAGGCGGCGGGCATCACGCGGACGGCCCTGATCCTGGTCGGCCGGGTGTTGGACGCCGCGGCCTTCGAGGACAGCCGCCTCTACGCCCCCGGCCACCACCACCTGATGCGCCCCCGGAAGGGACGAGGTTAGTGCCTTTTCCGCCTGTACAAGGTAAACTACAATTCCATCGAGGGAGCGAAGAGCGTCATGTCGCAAAGAATTGTCGGCAGGATTCTTCCTTACCAGCGGCGCAACAATCGGGTCGAGGTGCCGGCGATCAACGTGTCGTTTGGCGGCCAGCGCTACCAAACCGTCGATTGGGGTCTGGGCGGTTTCAGAATCGACGCCTTCCACGGCAAGTTGAGAAAAGACGAGGAATTCGTCCTCGACGGCATCGGGCCCGCCGACGAGGACGAGCTCATGCCCATTCACATCGTCTGCCGCGCCGTGCGCAGAAACAGGGAGGAATTCTCGGCCACCTTCACCGAGCTCAGTTCCGATGCCTACGAGAAGATCGAGGCCCTGATGCTGCACCGGAAGAAGGTCCTGGAAAAGCTGAAAACCCGCTAGAGCGCTATCCAGTTGGTTTTATACCAGCGGCCCTTTAAAAGGACCGCTGGTATCAGGGCACCGGATCGATGGATCGCGGATCTGCGATCAATCCGGACTCGCTCTTCGAGTGTATACCCAATACGGGAAAGACCCCTACCCCCTGACCCTCTCGCCCTTGGGGTCGTAGAGGGGACCGAGGTGGATGTCGGCCGGCACCCGCCGGCTCGCCACCTCCAGCTCGTAGGCGCCCGATACAAGATAGTCCCGGTCGACGCCCGCCTCGTTGCGCACGTAGCCCAATCCGATGTTCTTGCCCACCCAGTAGCCCCAGCCGCCGCTGGTGAGCCAGCCCGCGCGCCGGCCGTTCCGGTAGATGGTCTCGCGCCCGAGCAGGACCACGTCCGGGTCGTCCACGGTGAAACACGCCAGCCGCTTGGGCAGCGGCCCTTTCCTCTGGGCGGTAATGGCCTCGCACCCGATGAAGGGCGGGTTGTCCTTGACGGCCCAGCCGAGACCCGCCTCCAGGGGCGTATCATCGGGGCCGATGTCGGCGCCCCAGGCCCGGTAGCCCTTTTCCAGGCGCAGGGACTCAATGGCCCGGTAACCGGCGTTGGCGATGCCGAATTCCGCCCCCGCCGCCATCAGGGCGTCGTAAATGCGCGCCGCATGTTCGATGGGGAAATGCAGCTCCCAGCCCAGCTCGCCGACGTAGGTGATCCTGAGCGCCCTGACCGGGGCGCCGGCCAGCTCGATCTCGCGGCAGGCGGCAAAGGGGAAGGCCGCGTCCGAGACGTCCGCGTCGGTGACCCGGGCCAGCACGTCACGGGCGCCGGGCCCCATGAGGGAGAGCACGCCGATCTCGTCGGTGACGTCGGCGAGCGTCGCATCCAGGCCATGGGCGATGTTGCCCGCGATCCAGGCGAAGTCGTGGGTCCTGAAGCCGGTGCCGGTGACGATGTAATAGGAATCGCCTGCCACCCTGGCCACCGTAAGGTCGCATTCGATGCCGCCCCGGGGGTTGAGCATCTGGGTGTAGGTGAGGCGGCCCCCGGGGACCGCCACGTCGTTGGCGGCGATCCAGCCCAGGGCCGTTTCCGCATCCTTGCCCTCGAGGGTGAACTTGGCGAAGGAACTCTGATCGAACAGCGCCACCCGCAGGCGCGCCGCTTCGTGCTCCCGGCCCACCTGGGCGAACCAGTTCTGGCGGCCGAAACTGTAGCGGTCCACCGGCTCGATCCCCGGGGCGGCGAACCAGTTGGGCCGCTCCCACCCCATTTTCTCGCCGAAGCAGGCGCCCGCCTCCCCGAGCCTGCGATAGAGGGCCGATGTCCTCAACGGGCGGCCGCTGACGTGTTCCTCGAAGGGCCAGGAGACGGCATAGTGCTTGGCGTAGAGCTCCAGGGTGCGGGTGCGGACCCAGTCCGGGTCCGCGTGGTGGGCGCCGAAGCGGCGGATGTCCACGGCCCAGAGTTCCATCGGCGCCTCGCCGCCGACGATCCATTCCGCCAGCGCCCTGCCGGCGCCGCCGGCCGCCGCGATGCCGAAGGCATTGAACCCGGCGCCGACGAAGAAGCCCCGGGTCCCCGGCGCTTCCCCCAGAATGAAGTTGCCGTCTGGCGTGAAGGCCTCCGGGCCGTTGATCAGGTCGCGCACACCGACGGAGTCGAGCGCGGGCACGCGGATCAGGGCCTCGGTCATCAGGGGCTCGAACTGGTCCCAGTCGGATTCCAGCAGGGTGAAGTGGAAGCCCTGGGGAATGCCGTCCGTGGCCCAGGGCTTGGGGCTAGTCTCGTAGCCCCCCATCACCAGGCGGCCCGCGTCCTCCTTGAAGTAGATCAGCCGGTCGGGGTCGCGCAGCGTGGGCAGGCCGGGGGTGACGCCTTCTAAGGGCTCGGTCACCATGTACTGGTGCTGTACCGACGTGACGGGCACGGTGACCCCGGCCAGGCGGCCCACCTCGCCCGCCCACTGGCCGGCGCAGTCGACCACGGCCTCGCAGGCGATGTCGCCCTGGGGCGTGGATACGCTTGCCACCCGCCCGTTTGCCACGCCGATGGCGCCGACCGGACAGTCCTCGAAGACCCGGACGCCCAGGGCCCGGGCGCCCCGGATCAGGGCCTGGGTGATGTCGGTCGGGTTGATCTGTCCGTCAGACGGCAGGAAGGCGGCCCCTTCCAGGTCCCTGGTCTCCATCAGCGGCCACATGGCGCCCGCTTCCTTGGGCGTCAGCAGGTGCATCTCCAGGCCGAAGCTATGGGCGGTGGTGGCCTGGCGGCGGAGTTCCGTCATGCGCTCCCGGTTGCAGGCAAGCCGCAGGCTGCCGTTCATCTTCCAGCCCGTGGCCTGGCCGGTCTCCGCCTCGATGCCGGCGTAGAGCTCGATGCTCAGTTTCAGGAGCTGGGTGATGGAAGCGTTGGAGCGCAGCTGCCCGACCAGGCCGGCGGCGTGGAAGGTGGAGCCGCAGGTCAACTTGGCGCGCTCCAGAAGCACGACGTCCGTCCAGCCGAGCTTGCCGAGGTGGTAGGCGACGCTGCACCCGACGATGCCCCCGCCGACGACGACGGCCCGGGCCTGGGTTGGGAAGGCGGCCATGGCTCAGGGATGCCTGAATTCCCGGTAGGCGTCCTCGAAGCGCTCCATATTCCTTTCCGTATAGGCGACGTAGTCGAAATCCAGGTCCGAATTGATCTCCGACGTCATGCTCCACATGGCCTCGCGCATGAGCGAGGCGCATTTCATGGCGCCGTAGCGGCGCCTCAGGCCGTCGTCGGGGGGAGAGCCGAAATAGGCCTCGAGCAGCCGGCGCTCGCTTTCCCAGTCGAAGCCGTTGTTGGAGGCCAGATTGGCGAGATCGAACAGGGGGCTGCCGAAACCGGCGTAGTCCCAGTCCACGATCCACAGGCGCTTCCCCGCATCGATGAAGTTGGCGGCCAGCAGGTCGTTGTGGCTGAACACGATTTGCACGGGCGCCACCAGCTTTTCCAGCTCATCGTTGATGGCCAGCAGGCGGGGCAGCTCCTTCACCATGCGGCTGTCCGCTTGCCTGAGGGTGGCGGCGTAATCGCGCACCACGTGGAACACCCAGAACATCA
>JADFTO010000009.1 GCA_022560215.1 Pseudomonadota bacterium
ATACCAAAGGGCGTTGAGCTTGACTCATCGCCCTTTGGCAAGCGCGACCGCGCGCCGGCGCTTATGCGCCGTGAGCCTGCGTGGCGCATGAACGCCCAGCGGTCCTTCTTAAGGGCCGCTGGTATTACAATGAGTTAGCAGACGGCGGAGCGTGGTGAAAGGGCAAATTGGCACCCAACGTTCCGCCACTCGTTGTCAATCTGTTCCAGCGCGGCCCAAGGTTGCCTCAATCACCTGGGCGGCACGATCATCGGAATTGGTGAACAAGTGGCCGTAAACACCGAGGGTGATTGTCGGCGACCCGTGCCCCAATCTCCGGCTGATGGTGAGCAGGTCGAGGCCGGAGGCAATCAATTGGCTGGCGTGAGCATGGCGGAGCGCATGGAGGCTGACGCGAGGCAACCCCAGTTGCGCCACCGTCCGCGTCCATTCCTTGGTGGTGGCATTGGGACTCCTGGGGGTGCCGTTTTTGCCGAGGGGCCGGTCGGACTAGCCGAGGGGCAGGGTGACGGTGACCGTAAGACCACCCTCATCACGATTGGCCAAAGTCACGTCGCCACCGTGACCGCGGATGATGGAACGCACCACGGCCAGGCCCAAGCCCACGCCACCGGTTTCCCGGCTGCGGGAATTTTCAATCCTGTAGAAGGGCTGGAAAACCCTTTTTAACTGGTCATCGGGAATGCCGGGGCCGTCGTCCTCGATGCTCACCGTGGCCTGGTCCGGGTTCGTCCGCAAGACGATCCGGGCACCGCCGCCGTAATTCACCGCGTTGTCGATGAGGTTGCCGAAGGCACGCTTCAGCGCCACCGGCCGGCCGCTGAAGGCGAACTGCGGCTGGCCGTCGTAGGTCGCCGCATGCCCGGCGTCGGTCGCGTCGTCGCTGAGGCCCTGCAAAAGGACGGCCAAATCGAAGGGCTTTCGCGCCTCTCCGCCCGCGTCGTCCTGGGCGAAGGCCAGGGTCGCCGAAATCATGGCTTCCATCTGCTCCAGGTCGGCCAGCATTTTTTGCTGCTGTTCGGCATCCTCGATGAATTCCGCGCGCAGGCGGAGCCGCGTGATCGGCGTCCTCAGGTCATGGGAGATGGCCGCCAGCATCTGCGTGCGGTCGCGGACGAAGTTGCGCAGCCGGCGCTGCATCTCGTTGAAGGCGCGCCCCGCGTTCCGAACCTCGCGTGGGCCGTCTTCGTCAAGGGCCGGCGCCTCCATGTCCATGCCCAGGCGTTCGGCGGCGCGGGCAAACGCGGCAAGCGGCAGGGTGGCGCGCCTCACCGCCCAAACCGAAAGCACCAGCACGGCCGCCGTCATCAAGACGATGGACAGGAATTCCTGGGACCACCAGAAAGAGCGCCAGCGCTGGACGGGGGTGGCGAAGTTGAGCCAACTGCCGTCGGTGAGCTGGATCGAGACTTGCAGAATCTCCCCGCCGCGCCAGATCCGCATCATGCGGCCCATGTGGCGGGTCGGGCGCGCCGGGGACGGTCCCATCATGCGCCGCATGTGGGTTTCCATCGCCAGCCAGGGGGTGTTGGCGGTCTCTCCCGGGCCCCCGCCCCCATCTTTCTCCCAGGCGGCGGGCTTGGAATAGGCCACCCGGACCCGCCCGGGCGACACGTCGTCCATGTAAAACGAAAGGGCCGACCTCACCAACCCGGAGCGCCAGTCCCCGGCTTCCGCGCCGAGGGCGCTTTCGTCTGTCCAGGTGACGCTGAAGGCCGCCCCCCAGAGGGAGCGCACCGCCCGTGGCCGGGCGGACGGTTTCAGGCTTTCCACGAATTGGGTCGCGGCGGCGACCCGTTCGGCGGTCTGCCGTCCGCCCGCCGCGGTCAACGCCGTCTGGCGGTCGCCGGAATAGATGGCCATGCTGATCACGTGGGAGGCGGTCAGGCCGATCAACAGAACCAGCACCGTCCGCCCGACAATGGATTGCGGCAGGAATCTCATCGTCCGCCTTTGCCCCGGGGCTCGAAGGTCGGCGTGAACATGTAGCCGCCGCTCCTCACCGTCTTGATCAGGACCGGCTCCTTCGGGTCTTCCTCGATCTTGCGGCGCAGGCGGCTGACCTGGACGTCGATGCTGCGGTCGAAGGGCTGGGCCTCGCGGCCGCGCGCCAGGTCCAGAAGCTGGTCGCGGCTGAGCACCCGCCCCGGATGTGTGACGAAGGCAGCCAGTAGATCGAACTCGCCGCCGCTGAGGGGCACCATCACCCCGTCGCCTCTATGCAGCTCCCGCTTGTCCAAGTCGAGGCTCCAGCCGGCGAAGCGGAGCACCGCCCCGCCTGCGGCGGCTTCCGGCGCTCCCTTGGCGCGGCGCAACACCGCCTTGATCCTGGACAGCAGCTCGCGGGGGCTGAAGGGCTTGGCGATGTAGTCGTCGGCCCCCATCTCCAGCCCGACGATGCGGTCGACCTCCTCGCCCATGGCCGTCAGCATGATCACGGGAATGGTGGACTCGGCCCTGAGCTTGCGGCAAAGGGTCAACCCGTCCTCGCCGGGCAGCATGAGGTCGAGGACGATCAAATCGACCTTCCAGCCGTCCAGCGCCCGGCGCATTTCGCGGCCGTCGGCGGCGGTGGTTACCCTGAGTCCGTGTCCTTTCAGAAATCGCGCCAGCAGGTCGCGAATTTCGTGATCGTCATCGACGACGAGAATGTGCGGGGACTGATCCATGGCGAAACTATAGCCCGGCCCGCCCTTCCCACGGCGGAAATTTGGTTACCGGATGTAACTGGCCGCCGAATTGAAACACTCGGTTACAAATTCCCGTGCCTCGGAAATCCGCCAGCAACAAAATGGTGCTCTACTCGCCCCAGTTTTAATGACGCGAATGGAGAAATAACAATGGTCATGAAACGGAAAGCACTCATGGCAACCGCCTTCGCCGCGGCCTTGGCCCTCGGCACGGCTCTGACCGCCGGCCCCGTCCTCGCCCACGGCTCGGGAGAGGGGTACGGCATGCATGGCGCCCATATGGGTTCCGGCATGATGGGGCACATGGGCTCCGGAATGATGGGGCACATGGGCTCCGGAATGATGGGGCACATGGGCTCCGGCATGATGGGATACGGCGCCGGCGCTCAAGGGGGCTGCCCCCACGCCAAGGTATCCTTCGACAAGGAACTGACGGTGGACGACGTGACCAAGTTCCTCGAACGGCGGCTCGAGTGGATGGGCAACGAGCGCCTCAAGGTGGGCGAGGTCAAGGCGAAGGACGACCACACCATCATCGCCGACATCGTCACCCTCGACGACTCGCTGGTGCAGCGGCTCGAGTTCGACCGCGACACCGGGCGACACCAGCCCATCAAATGATACCGCGCGGTCCGGCGGCCGGCTTTCTCCCCTTGCCCCCCGGGGGCCGGCCGCCGACTCCGCCACAAGGAACACAGCCATGTGGAACGATGAAGGATTTGGGTACGGAATGGGCTTCATGGGAGACAGCATGTGGCACTGGATCACGGGTTTCCACGGCATTCTGTCCCTGATTTTCCTGGCCTTGATCATTGCCGGCGTTGTGCTGCTGATCCGCGACCTGCGGCGGGCCGAAGGGGAAGGTCCCGTGGGCAAAAACCGGGCGCCAACGCTGAGTGACGGTGAAACCGACGAACAGGCCGGCCCCTCTTGCGGCAAAGGTATCGGCCGCCATGCGTGAGGGGTCCTAAGCGGCCGCGAAGGAGATCGAATGGAAACCGTTTTGCCAATTTTATTCTGGGGAGGGTTGATGTTCCTGATGATGCGGTTCGGCTGCGGGAAGCACATGTTCGGCCATGGCCGCAAACAGGAACACAAACACGGGCGAGACGAAAATCCGGATCAGTGCTGCCGGACCGCCTCCGGCGCGGGGAGCGGTCTCCGCTGGGAAGCGCCGGAGTCGGACGTCGATCCCGTTTGCGGCAAGACCGTTTCCACCGCCGAGGCCCGGCCCAGCCTTCATGAAGGTCAGGTCTACTACTTCTGCTCCCGAGAATGCCGTGAAACCTTCGAGGCCCTGCCCGAAAATTATGTCGGCCAGGAAGCGCCACCAGAGATACCTGCTCCCGAGCGGAGCCCGGCGGAGTGAGGCGGCCATGGCTGAGAACGCTCCAACCCTAGATGATTCGGGTGTTTCCCCGCCCGAACAGGTGGCGCCACGGATTCCGATTATCGCCCTGGGCATGAGTCTTGGACTGTTCCTCTCAATCACCTTCGTATTGTGCGTTTTGTTCGATCTCGTGTTTCCGACCTACGCGATGAACGAGGCTTGGGCGCCGCTCTTTCCAGGATTTACCTGGCTGAGCTGGCCGAGCTTCCTGATCGGCCTCGTCGAGAGCTTCGCCTACGGCTGGTATATCGCCGTGATTTTCGGACCGCTCTACAACCTCCTCGCGGCGAGGTTCGGCGGGGTCGCCGGGGATAGAGACAAGGGTCCACAACCAAAGGACGAGCACCGCCCGTTTTGAAGGAACGAAGAAAATGAGGATTTCGCCATGTTGATGACCGGGTTTCTCGAACGCATGATTCGCGTCGGCAAGCTTGAGGTGATCGACGCCTATGGCAACTACCACGTTTTCTCCGGCACGCCGGGTTGCGAAGCAACCGTTCGGCTGTACGACAGCGCATTGCACCGCAAGCTGTTCTTCAATCCGGACCTGCACGTCGGCGAAGCCTACATGAACGGCACGCTGATCGTCGAGAAGGGCACCTTGTCCGACTTCCTCGAGATCTTGGTAACGAACCTGGGAGCCGCCCAGACCTATCCGATGTATTCCGCTTGTGAATGGTTCTCCCGGGTGTTGCGCGGATGGCAACAGTACAATCCGGTGGGCCGGTCGCGGTCCAACGCGGCCCATCATTACGATCTGCCGGACCAGCTCTACGACCAGTTCCTCGACCGCGACCGGCAATATTCTTGCGCCTATTTTCTAAGTCCAGACGACGATCTGGACACGGCGCAGGCCAACAAACAACGCCATCTCGCCGCGAAGCTGCTTCTCGAACCAGGGGTTAGCGTTCTCGACATCGGATCGGGATGGGGCGGGTTGGCGCTCTACCTGGCCCGCGTCGGCGGAGGACAGGTTACGGGGCTCACGCTGTCGGACAAGCAGGTGAAGATGGCCAACCGGCGCGCCGCCGAGGCCGGGTTGTCCGATCGGGTCCGCTTTTATCTCCGCGACTACCGCGAGGAGACGGGGACATACGACCGTATTGTCTCCGTCGGCATGTTCGAGCATGTCGGGATCAACCACTATCGGGAATTCTTCTCGACGGTGAGGAATCTGCTTGCCGAGGACGGCCTCTGCGTCCTCCACTCCATCGGCCGCATGGCCGGCCCGTCCACCACCTGCGCCTGGCTTCGCAGGTACATTTTCCCGGGAGGGTATTCGCCGTCACTCTCGGAAGTGCTGCCGGCGATCGAGGACAGCGGCCTATGGATCGCCGACATCGAGGTGTTGAGACTGCATTACGCCGAAACCCTGCGCGCCTGGCAACACCGCTTTCAGGAAAACCGGGCAAGGATCGCCGAACTCTTCGACGAACGCTTCTGCAGGAAGTGGGAGTTCTACCTGGCCCTTAGCGAGGCCGCCTTCCGCCATGGGGACCATTTCGTATTCCAGATACAGCTCTCCAAGCGGCGTGATGCGGCGCCTCTCACACGGGACTACATCACCGATTGGGAACGCACCCACACTGCCGAGACGTCTCCATACCCATCCGAAATGGTGGCATAAACCAAGGACTCGTCAGTCATGTTGAACATCGCACCCCTGGAATACGAACGATGGGCGGTTCTGGTCAGCCCGTTGCTGATCCCAGAAGCCGAGCGTGTCGGAGCCAAGCCGCCACCAAGGCTGGCCGAGCCGGTCGATCCCGTAAGCGCGGAAATATACCGCCATGGTTGGGTGGCCGGCGGCAGGCCTAAGGGTCCCGGTACCCGGTCAACGGAAGTGCCGCGGAAATCACACGAACGCAATCCGGAGCATCCCTTGGAGGGACCGCATCCTACAGATTTAAACCTGTTATTCCGGGTTCCGATCGAAATTTTGGAATCGAGTCAAGACCGGCCCGTTGTTGACGCCAGGAATGTGACGGGACTCTACGAACATCCTGGAAATCCGCTCGCGACAACCGTGCGGCTTTCGGGATGAAGGGCGGGCCGGGTGAGAGTCTTCAAAACCCTTGATCGTGAACATGACCTTCGGAGAATCAAAACGATGAAAACAACTATCCCGGGCGCGTTTTTGATGGCCTCGCTCGGCGCCTGGGCGTCGCAGACGATGGCCGGCCCCACCGTCTACGTGCCTCTGGGCGAAGCCGGCGAGGTGATGGTGATGGACGCCGCCGACGACGTTTCCGTCGGCCGCATATCCGGCCTTCCCGCCGTTCACGGCCTGGCCGGAACGCCGGGCTGGGGATATCTGGTGGCCGGGAGCTACGACGAGCGCCCGGCGGGCGATGCGGCCATGCCGCCGAAGCCCGCGGGCATGCCGCAAACCGTGCATGAGGCCCATCACGCCAAGCCTCCCGCCAGCCCCGACGCCGGGTCGGCGGGCAGCTTCCTTTCGCTAATCCGCATCGCCGACGGCGCCATCACCCGGCGCATCGAGGTGCCGGGAGCGGTTCACCATACCGCCGTCATCCCCGGCGGGCGTTTCGCCCTCGCCATCCACCCTGATCGCGACAGCGTCAGCGTCGTCGATCTTTCGGCCGGGCGGGTTGCGGCCGAGGTGCGGACCGGACCGCGTCCCAACTACGCCGTGGCCAGCCCCGACGGCAAGCGGGTCTTCGTCAGCAACAGCGGCAACGACACGATCAGCGAAATCGACACCGAAACCTGGACCGTGCGCCGCACCATGGCGGTCGGCAAAAGTCCGGAACACATGGTGTTGTCCGCGGATGGCCGCACGCTGTACGTCAACAACGTCGAAGCCGGTACCGTCTCGGCCGTCTCGATAGGCCGGGGTGAGCCGATGAAGACGTATTTCATCGGCGGAATACTCCACGGCATCGACCTCTCCGATGACGGCAAAACCCTGTTCGTCAGCGCCCTGGAACAGAACAAACTGGTGTCGATCGACCTGGCGTCGGGCGGCACGCGCGGCGTCCCCTTGGGCCCGTCCCCCTACCATCTGACGGCCGTCCGCGGGACCGGCAAGCTTTACGTCTCCAGCGCCGAGGAAGGGAAGCTGTGGGTGGTCGACGGGAGGAGCCTCGCCGTCTCCCGCGAGATTCCGATCCCGGGCCAGGGCCATCAGATGGTGGTGGTTACAAATTGAGTAAACCTTGTGAAAACGCGGACGCGAATAGGAGAACCAATGGAAGCAATCGACACAGATGAAACCCGGCGGGACTTTCTGCTCCTGACGACCGTGACCGTCGCCGCGACCGGACTCGCGTTGGCGACTTGGCCCTTCATCGACTCGTTGAACCCGGCCGCCGACGTGCGGGCCCTATCGACTGTGGAACTGGATCTGGAGCCGATTGAATTGGGCCAGCGGATCACGGCCGTATGGCGGGGCAAACCCGTATTCGTCGATCACCGCCCGCCCGGGCGCATCGCCATGGCGGAGGCCGATGACGACGCCCCCGACCTCATAGATCCCGAACCCGACGACGTACGGGTGCAGCGGGCCGAATGGCTGGTCGTGGTCGGCATATGCACGCACCTGGGATGCATTCCCCTGGGCCAACGGCCGGCCGATCCGAAGGGAGGGTGGGGCGGCTGGTTCTGCCCCTGCCACGGCTCCCACTATGATACCTCCGGACGCATCCGCAAGGGGCCCGCGCCCCGGAATCTCGACGTGCCCCCCTACCGCTTCATTGACGACTCGACGGTCCTGATCGGATAGGGCCTCTGGGACGAGGAGGGAGAAAATGGCCGACGGTTCCCATGACGCCGAGGAAGGAATGGCCGTCAAGGAGCCGGCCCGGCGGGGCATCGCCTACGTCCTGCCGCTGGCGGTCTTCGCCGTGATCGCCACGGCCTTCGCCGTCGGCCTGACCCTGAACCCCCGCGAGGTGCCCTCGGCCCTCATCGGCAAGCCCGTGCCCGAATTCGATCTGCCGCCGGTCCAGGGACGCGAACTCGGGCTGACGGATGGCGATTTGAAGGGCGAGGTCTCGCTGGTCAACGTCTTCGCCTCCTGGTGCCCCGAATGCAAGGTCGAGCATCCCTTCCTCATGCAACTGGCGGCGAGCGGACAACTGCCCATCCATGGTCTCAACTACAAGGACAAGCCGGACGACGCCGCCCGCTGGCTGGACACCTTGGGCGATCCCTACACGCGCACCGGCGCCGACCTGAAAGGACGGGTGGCCATCGACTGGGGCGTCTACGGGGTGCCGGAAACCTTCCTCGTCGACCGGCAGGGCCGTATCGCCTATAAGCACATCGGCGCCCTCAACTGGGCTATCTTCAACGAGGAGATCCGCCCTCTCATCGAACAATTCCAGCGGGCGGACCCATGATCCATGACGGAAATCGCGGGCATCGGCATTCTTGCGGCGTTCCTGGCGGGGCTGGTTTCGTTTCTGTCGCCCTGCGTCCTTCCCCTGGTCCCGGGCTATGTGTCCTACGTGTCGGGCCGCTCCCTGGACGAGGCGGTGGGAACAGAGTCGGCGCGGGCGCGGCTCGCCGTCCTCGGGTTGAGCGTCAGCTTCGTGCTCGGCTTTTCCTCCATTTTCATCGCCCTCGGGGCGAGCGCCACGGCGCTCGGCCAGTTGTTACAGGGCTACCGTTACCAGGCCGACCTGGTCTCGGGCGGCGTGGTCACCCTTTTCGGCCTGCACATGATGGGGGTGCTGCGCCTCTCCTGGCTGAACCGGGAATGGCGCATCGCCGGGGGCGGCGCGGGCGGAACGCCCCTCGGCGCCTTCATTCTCGGCACCGCCTTCGCCTTCGGCTGGACGCCCTGCATCGGCCCCATCCTGGGGGCGATCCTGGCCATCAGCGCCGCCACGGCCAGCGTTTCCGGAGGCATCGCGCTGCTTTCGGTCTACTCCCTCGGCCTGGCCATTCCTTTTCTGCTGGTTGCCGCGTTCACGGGCGCGTTCATGGGACGCTTTCGTGGCATGGGGCGAGTGAGTCAGATTCTGCATCTGGGGTCGGGCGCCATCCTGGTGCTGGTCGGGATCGCCATCATGACCGGGACCCTGACCTCCTTCGGCACCTGGCTGCTGATAACCTTTCCGGTGTTCCAATACCTGGTGCTCTGAGGGCGGGGGGTCCCTTCGATGGCGACCCATCAACCAATATATTAGGTCCCGGTTGCCAGCCCCGAAGGACGGGTCGAACGTGAGGATTTCCGAGCGCTTGCCGGCGATTTTCGTGGTCGCCATTCTTGTCCTCGGCGTCGGTATTATCGGTTGGCGGTTTTTTGGTTCATCGGAAACGTCGGTAGAGGTATCGGTCAAGGTTCCGCCCTTGTCGGCGCCTGCGCAAAAGGGGAAGCTCGCCTACGACTCTAACTGCGTGGCGTGCCACGGCGCCGACGGTGCGGGAAGCGAGCAGGGGCCGCCCCTTGTTCACGACATCTACAACCCCGGGCACCACGCCGACGAAGCCTTTATCCGGGCGACGCGGCTCGGCGTCCGGCAGCATCACTGGCGCTTCGGCAACATGGAGCCCCAACCCCAGATCAGACATGAGGAGACCGTTGCCATCATCAAATACATTCGCGAGCTGCAACGGGCCAATGGAATTTTCTACAAACCGCATCGGATGTAGCTAGGTTTTATACCAAAGGGCGTTGAGCTTGACTCATCGCCCTTTGGTATCAAGGGTGGATTGGCGACGCCCCACCGGCCTGCTGAGGCCTCGTCGCATATTTCCACTGACGCGGTATTTGCCTCAAGGGATCACCTCGGACGCCGGGCCACAACCTTCTGGTAGAGGCCCCCGAAATATGTCTCCTTGCGCCAGGAAAAGGACCCAGGGTCGCTCGCCAGGTCGCGGATTTCCACCTCCCACAATTCCCTGGCGAAGGGTTCCGCCATGTCGAAGACGAGACCCATCAGGGCCTTCAGGGGATGCGCCCAATGCGGCCGGTGATAGTCGACGAAAACCGCTTTGCCGCCCTCGGTGACGCTGCCCAGCAAGGCATCGACGATTTTTCGCTTGTAATCCGGCGGCACCTCGTGAAGCAGGAAGAACGAGCAGGCGGCGTCGTAGCGGGCGCCCCGGGCATCGGCCGCGTCGCCCAGGCCGACGGTGACGTTGGCGAAGCCCTTGAGCTTCTCGCGGCACCGGGCCACCTGCACGGGCGCCACGTCGATTACCTCCAGCCGGCCCTCCGGCCCGATATGCCGGGCGAGTTCCAGCGGGTAGCGGCCGTAGACGTGCGCCGCCTGGAGCACGCTCCAGCCGGGTTCGATTTCATCGAAAGCGACTAGGCGGAGTCTCCGGGCGTTGCCCCAGAGGATGATGTTCACCACCAGGGGGCGGTCCAACAGCGCCACGTTGCGGGGATCGAGATAGGCCCAACGATAGTGGGTCCGGAGATACGCCGGGACCTCGGCCGGCGCCGGCAGGGCAATGACTGGGGGTTCGGGAATCGGGCGGCGAGCGCTTTCCGCCGATTGTGGCCGTTCCAGGGTATCCAGCATCTTGTTCTTCCCCTGACCGCTGAGCAATGGCGGAGTGCCATCCAATGGTCTGTAAGGACTCTAGCCAAAAGTATCCGGCCTGCCGTTGACCCAGATCAAGGGCCGGCCGGAAAGCCATTTCGGTGGATCGGAGGGAACGACGGCCACTTCGCCCTTGCGGCGTTGATCCAGGTCAATGCAGGACCCCGCCCGTTTTGCTAGTATTTGCCAGGAAAGAAGATATTGGCCGGGAAGCCTGGAAATATCACGATCCTGTCCCGGTCAAGGAAGACTCGATCATGCCCCTTTACGATGTGCTCGCGGAAACGCTTCCCGGGCCGGCGCCGCGCCCAGGCGACAGGGTCATGCCCCTCAGGGACATCCTGGTCCACATGGACAACACAAGACAGTGCCGGGCCCGTCTCGAAACCGCCGTCGGCCTGGCCGCCGCCCACGAGGCTCACCTGGTGGGGCTCTATATCAAGTTCCATTACCCCGTGCCCCGGGACATGCTGGCCTTTTTCCCCGAGGAAACCCTGAACGAGGTCCTCAAGAGTCACGCAGAGGTGGCCAACCAGGACGCAGGAGCGTTGGAAAAGCAGTTCCGAGAGGCCACGGAGCGCGCCGGCGTGTCCGCTGAGTGGCAATGCGCCGACGGCGATCCGGTCCAATCGATCAAGACTGTCGGCCGCCTTTGCGACCTGCTGGTCATCGGCCAGGGGAGAGCGGGCAGCAACAGTTTCAGCGAGGAAAGCGACCTGATCGACAACTTGGTCCTCATCGCCGGCCGACCGGTTCTGCTGGTGCCGTCCGCGGGCGAGTTTCCCACCGTGGGCGAAAACGTCCTGGTCGCCTGGGACGAGGGCCGCCGGGCCACCCGCGCCGTCAACGACGCCCTGCCTTTTCTCAAGAACGCCAAGCGGGTGAAAGTGCTGGCCATCAGCCCCAAGGACCATTGGCTCATCGAAACGGATGGCATCTGCAAGCACCTGGGCCGTCACGGCATCGACGCCGAGGGTGAAAAACTCGAGGCCAAGGGCGCCGGCTTCGGCCAGACCATCCGCGCCAAGGCGGCCGACATGGACGCCGACCTGATCGTCATGGGCGCCTACGGCCGTACGCGCTGGCGCGAATTGGTGCTGGGCGGCGTCACCCGCCACATGCTGTCCCATATGACCATACCGGTCCTGATGTCCCACTGAGATCTGGGGCGGGCCGGAATCAAGGGATCAAACGATGAAAGGGATGAAAGGAAGGTGAATCGGCCTGATCGATACCTAGCAAAATCCCAAACAACAAAGATCGTGACAGGGAACTGGATCAACCGCTCAAACTAAAGGAGTCAGTTTTATGTTGGGCAAACTTACCGCATCGGCCTTGACGCTGTGTCTGGCGGCCGGTTTCGCGGCCTCCGCCTCCGCCGGCGCTCCCTCCGACTGGTCGAAGATTCCGACCAAAACCGTCAAGCTGTTCTACCCCGGCCAATCCAGCTATCAATGGTTGCGCAGCCCCGGCCACAAGCGCGCCAACAAGAAGACGCAGAAGGGGGATTCCTGCATCTCCTGCCATGAGGGCGAGGAAGAGGAAATCGGCAAGCTGATCGTCTCCGGAGAGAGGCTGGAGCCCGCGCCAATTCCCGGCAAGGAAGGGGTCAAGGACCTGCATGTGCAGGCGGCCCACGACGGCGAATACCTCTATCTCCGCTTCGACTGGAAGACCCAGCTCAACCAGGAAGGCCGCATGCACAACATGGTGCGTTACGACGGCAAGGAGTGGGCGTTCTACGGCAGCCACCGGGCGAGCTCGAAGGTCCGGGAAGGAAAGCAGCCGCCCCTCTACGAGGACCGGCTGGCGATCATGATCGACGACGGCTCGGTGCCCATGTTCGCCGAGCAAGGCTGCTGGCTGACCTGCCACAACGGCATGCGCGACATGCCGGACATGGCGACGAAGGACCAGGTCAAGGCGCACGCGCTGCTGGGCAAGGCCCTCAAGAAGAGCGACGTGCGCAAGTACCTGCCCCAGACGCGCACCGATGGGGCCGCCAGCTGGGACAAGACCAAATCCGCCGCCGAGATCGCCAAGATCAAGGCCGCCGGGGGCTTCGTCGATCTGATGCAGTGGCGCGTCGCCCGGTCCAATGCCGTCGGCATGGCGGACGACGGCTACGTGCTCGAATACCGGCTGTTCGACAAGGGCAAGAAGATGTTCTCGTGGAACGTGGATCGGAAGACGATGACTCCGAAATACATGTTCGACGAAAGCAAGGTCGGGTTCAAGGCGTTGCGCGAAGGCGATTTCACCGATCCTGGCAAGCCGACGGCCATCATCGAGGAGATCAACGCCAAGCCGTACGATCCCAAGGCCGGATTCAAGGAGGGCGACATTCTGCCCGGCCGCCTGTTGACCGCGCGGACCACCGGCTCGGCCGGCGACAACGATTACGCCAAGGGCGTCTGGAAGGACGGCGCCTATACCCTGGTGTTCCGGCGCAAGCTCGACACCGGCCACCCCGGGGACGACAAGATCCTCAAGGTGGGCGGCGTCTACACGGTCGGATTCGCGGTGCATGACGATAACGTCACCACGCGCTTCCATCACGTCGGATTCCCGCTGACCCTGGGGATCGGGGTGAAAGCCGACATCACCGCCGTCAAGGTCGACTAGGAATCGATCCTGAAGGCCGGATTGGACCCGCCGCGGAGGACGCGTACCCTCCCGGCGGGTCTTTTTGTCCCACCTGTTGGGCCCAGAAACCACGGGGAATTGTAAGATGCCATCTCAGAATCCACCGCCAGGGGAACAAAACAAAAAACAGGGGTTCCTGCGCCGTTTGCTGCTCGCGCCCCGGTTCTCGGGGCTTGTGCTGGCCATTCTGTTCTTCGTCGGCCTGGTCGGCGGGGTCCCGGTCTTCGACGCCGTGGACCGGCATTTCTCGTCCGACGCTTTCTGCGTCTCCTGCCATCTCATAGAGGCCACCGTGGCCAAGGAACTGCGGCAAAGCTCGCACTGGACCCGGAAGAGCGGCGTCCGCGCCAGTTGCAGCGACTGCCATATCTCGGAAGGGCTGACCGCCGCCATGTGGGACCACGTGCTGGGGACATGGGATCTTTATTCTTTCGTGGTCAGGGGGATCAGAACGCCCGAGGACTTCGAGAAGGTTCGCTTCGAGACCGCCAACAGGGTGCGGCTGCGCATGGTGGGGAACGACAGCAAGAACTGCCGCACCTGCCACGTCATGGAAGCCATCAAGCCCAAGCGCAAACGGGGCCAGCGTCAGCACGCCGAAGCCCTGGAATCCGGCGTCTCCTGCATCGCGTGTCACTACAATCTGGTGCACAAGGAAGTGGAGCCGTCCGACGCCTTCCTGGAAGCGATCGGGGAAAAATAGGGTTAAACGGTCAACCGGCTGGGATCGTGCGCTCCCGGCGGCGGGACAATCCTCGCCGGGCTCTTCGCCATCGCCCTATTCTCTCATTCGTCCCGGACCACTTCGTGGGGTCGGGTCATCTACTCCCGGCGGTAGAGCAGGATGCGATTGTTGTAGGTGTCCGAGACCCAGATGTAGCGTCCGGCCACCGCCACCCCTTCCGGCTGGTTCAGCCCGTCGCCCAGGCCCACGGTGCCGACGGGCCGGTAGGCGTCGTCGAAGACCTTGATCAGGTTGTTCATTTCGTCGGCCACGAACAGCCAGCCCTTTTCGTCCACGGCCAAGTACTTGGGCTCGTTGAAGTCGAAAGGCGGCCCTTCCAGGGAACTGACGAAGCCGAGCGATTGATCCAGCACCAGGATCCGGTTGTTGCCGGGATCGGCGGCGAAGACCCGGCCCAGGTGGTCCGCCTCGATATCGTGGGGGCGGTCGAGGGGACCGCTGACGCTCGTCTCCATGGTGGCTGTCACGGCGCCGTCGTTGAGCTGGATCACCGTGTTCAGCGAGGCGTTGGTGACGTAGACCCGGCCCCCGGTGCCGGCGGCCACGCCTTCCGGGCTGCCCTGGTCCCGGTCCCAGACGGCCAGGCGCTCGGCGATGGCGCCGCCGTGTCCGACGCCGTCGAAGGAATAGAGGACCGTGCGGTCGTTGCCCGAATCGGCGATCAGCACCCGGCCGCGTGCGTCGATGTCCACGTCGTGGGGGCTGGAGAGCTCCCCTTCGCCGATGACGCCGATGGTCTCGAGCGTCCCCGGCACCAGTACCTTGACCACGTGGTTGCCCACATCGGCGACCAGCAGGTAGAGCCCGTCCGAGGTGAGCGTCAGGTCGTGGGGGCGCTGAAACGTCGCTTCCGACGCCTTGACCAGGCGTGCCTCGAAGGCGGCGGCCCCGCCGGCCCCAAGCGCCAGACAGGCGGCGGCGATGATGGTTTTCGGGATCATTCGTTTATTCCTTCTATTGGAACATTCTTCGATCATACCCCTAATTTCCCGTCCACCCGCCGCATGTGCCGGAGCGAGTCCACCGTAAAAATTGCCAGCGCCGTCCAGATGCAGGCGAATGTGACCAGTTGCACGTTGCCGAAGGGTTCCTCGTAGACGAAGACGCCGAGAAGGAACTGCAGGCTGGGGGCGATGTACTGGAAGATGCCGACGGTGGAATAGTCGAGGCGCCTTGCCCCGGACGTGAACCAGATCAGGGGCAGGGCCGAGACGGGGCCGGCGAGGATGATCAGCAGGTCGAGCCGCCAGCCGTGGGAGAGGAAATGGACCTCGCCCATGAGCGCCAGGTAGACGACGTAGCCCAGCGCCACCGGCATCACCAGCGCGGTCTCCACCAGGAGCCCTTCCACCGAGCCCAGCTTCACCAGCTTGCGGATCAGGCCATAGGTGCTGAAGGTGCAGGCCAGCGACAGCGCGATCCAGGGAACCGTGTCGGCCCGGAACACCAGGTTGAGGACGCCGAGCGCCGCCAGGCCCACCGCCAGAACCTGCCAGGGACGAAGCCGCTCCTTGAAGATGACGAGGCCGAAGATCACGTTGACCAGGGGGTTGATGAAGTAGCCGAGAGAGGATTCCAGCACCTGATCGGTGTTCATGGCATGGATGTAGATGAACCAGTTGACCATCAGGATCGTGGTGCTGCAAAGCAGCGCCAGGATGGTGCGCCCCTCGCCGAGGGCCTGGCGTATGACGGGCCACCTGCGGGCGATCACGACCAGCAGGATCAGCAGGGGCAGGGACCAGATCACACGGGAGGCCAGGACCTCCAGGGCGGCGACCTCCGCCACGGCCTTGAAGTAGATGGGGTTGACCCCCCAGGCCCCGAAGGCCAGAAGGGCATAGCCCCCCCCGGCGAGGGACTGCCGCCGCGATTCCCGCTCCATGGTATCGGGGATCGGCTTCACTCCTTCAGCTCGAACATCATCAGCAGGGTGCGCTGGAAGGGATTGAAGTTGTCGTCGGAAAGGATGGTGATCAGGGTTTCGCCTCGGGCGCCCTGGCGCGCCTCCACCCCTTCGAAGTTGTCGAAGGTGAGCGGCGGGCCGATCTCGGCGATGGTGCGGCCCCGGAGTCTGGCGCCGGGGCGGATCTGGTCAACGGGGATGCGTATCAACCGCGCCCGGCCCGCGCCGGCGAGCGTGAAGCGGCGCATCACCACGACGATGTCTCCGCCGGGCAGGGTGGCGGCCCCGGTGGGATCGAAGCCGCCGTCGGTGGCGAGCGTCAGCACCGACCAGCCATCCCTGTCGCTGATCCAGCCCACCACGTCTTCGCCGCTGGAATACTTCTCCGTCAGGGCGAACAGGCGGCCGTCGTCGAGCAGGGCCAGGGCCTCGATGCCGCCGTTGGAGGGCGCCCCCGCGAGCTCGTCGGGCGGCGGCAGGGGCTCGGGCAGCGGGCTGCCCGGCACGTAGCGCCACAGCCGGTGGCGGCGCTCGAAGGCGACGACGATCTCGCCCTCGACGCCGGGCGCCATGGATTCGGCGTCCGCGAACTCCTTGTCCGTGAGCGGCGCCCCGTCGATGCCCCCCATGGGGCCGAGATCGGCGTCGGCGAGCCCGACCAGGCGGCCCCTTTCGTCATAGAGAATGCGGGCCTGGAAGCGGAACCCCCGGTCAGACAGGGCGACCAGCCGCCGGCCGTCGGAACTGATGCCGAGGGCAGACAGGCCGCCGAAATCCGGGTCCTTGGACGTGAGCTCCAGCCCGCCCCGGTAGATCAGCGCCCCGACAACGTTCTCCGCCGGGTCGTCCGCGTTCAGGGGCACTGGCCGGGCCTCGATTGTAATGGGCTTGGCGGCCGCGCCGGAGGCGGCGGTGAGCACGAGGGCGATGAGGACCATGGCGCGCATGACGGCCCCATCTTAGACGATAAAAGCCACTAGGGCTTGCCGTCCTCGCCGCTGGCGAAGCTGATGGAGATTTCGACCCGGCGGTTGCGGGCGCGGCGCTCGGGCGTGTCGTTGGGTTCCAGGGGGCGGCTGTCGGCGAAGCCCTGCGCCGTGATCCGCGCCGGATCGATGACGGCGGCCTCGAGCAGGTGGTGCACCACCGACACCGCGCGCTGCGTCGACAGGTCCCAGTTGGAGCGGATGCGCTCCGTCGAGATGGGGGTGTTGTCGGTATGGCCGGAGACCAGGATCTGTCCCTTGTTCTCGACCAGCAGCACCCTGGCGATTTTATCGAGGGCGGGCAGGATCATGGGCGAGAGCTCCATGCTGCCCGACGGGAAAGCGGATCGGGCCGGGAAGCGGACGATGATCTGGTCCCCTTTCTCCAGGACCTCCACCTGGGCCTCGGCTATCTCGCGCGACATCTGGGTGCGCAGGTTGTCCAGGAACTCTTCCTTCTGGAGGGCGCGGAGCTTGGCCTTCTGGAGGGCGCGGAGCTCGGCGTCGCTCGGCCCCATCCTCAAGTCCTGGCGCTGGCTCTTGGGCAGGGTCGGGGAGATCTGGATGATGTTCTTGGTGTTGAAGGCCTCGCTGATCGGGCCGGCGTTCCTGCGGAAGCTGTCGCTGTCGATTTCGGCGAACGACAGCAGCATCACGAACAGGGCCAGCAGCAGGGTCATCATGTCCGCGAAGGTGACCAACCAGCGCGGAGATTCCCTCTTCTTGAAGGCTGATGTCGTCTGTCCGTCCAATTCCTAGCCCTTCCTGTTCCCGCCGCCGGTCCAGGAATCGCGGGTGACGATATGGCGCTGCTTCTCGGGCAGGTAGGGCTCCAGCACGTCCTGCATGGCCGTCGGGTTCTGGCGCTGCTGGATCTGGAACACGCATTCGATGATCAACGAGCGGGTCGCCCTTTCCGTCCTGCTCTTGGCCTCCAGCTTGTCGGCGATGGGGAGCGCGATCAACTGCGCGATGAGGATTCCGTAGAGTGTGGTCAGCAGGGCCACGGCCATGCCCCGACCGATGGCGGTCGGGTCGGTCATGGAACTCAACATCTGGACCAGCCCGACCAGGGTGCCGAACATGCCGAAGGCCGGCGCCGATTCGCCGATGGCGCTGAAGATGCGGGCGCCGGTCTCCTCGCGCTGGATCGACATGGCCATATCCTGGGTCAGGATCTTGCGGATGAAGTCCAGGTTGCGGCCATCGACGCAGAGCTGAATGCCCTTGCGGAAGAACAGGTTCCTGATGGGGACTTTTTCCAGGCTCAGCAATCCCGACTTGCGGGCTATCTTGCTCATCCTGATGGCCTGGTCGATGTAGTCGCGGGGCCGTTCCCTGTCGTTGGTGAAGGCGGCCCTGAGGCCGACCGGCATGGCGACGAAGACGCCCCTCAGGGGGAACTTGATCAGGGTCGCGGCGAAGGTCCCGCCGAGCACGATCAGCAGTCCCGGAATGTTGACGAAGATGCGCAGGTCGGATTGCGTGTAGATGGCGAGGGTGACGACGGTGACCCCGATGATCAGCCCGGCCAGGGTGGCAAAATCAATGTTCCTCATTCTCTGGTCCCATTCAGGTCGCGGCGAACGCCTGCGGAGGGTTTCCCAACAGGCCCCCGCGCGGCAATTCGGGATTCGAATCTCCGAGTCCCGGCGTCCTGCCCCCCTCGAGGCCGACAGTCCCCTTCGACTCTAATTCCAGGCCCGATCTTGGCAAATCGCAGCCCTTTAGGCAATGGCCGAGCCCAATATCCGGCCCTGACGGCGGCCCTCGACGTTCAGCCGAGCGCCCGGCCCTCGGCGAGGCCGGCGTCGGCCGCGAAGTCGGCGGCCCCGGTCTTGTCCCCGCCCTCGGGCCGGACCCTTTTCACCAGGATCCCGCCGCCCGCGGCCGCGACGGTGAAGCCCTCGCCGGTGAGCCCGGTCACCTGTCCCGGCGCGCCTTCGCCCCCCGTCTGCTTGGCCACGTCGTAGATCTGCAGCGTTTTGCCGTCCACTGTCGTCCAGGCGCCCGGCTGCGGGTTGCATCCCCGGATCAGGTTGTAGACGTCGCCGATGGGCTTGTTCCAATCGATCTCGGCCGCCTCGCGGTTGCACCAGCTCTCGTAGGTGGCCTGGGTTTCGTCCTGGACTACCCTAGCCGCCTTGCCGTCGCGGACCAGGTCCACGGCCTCGATCAGGGCGTCCACGCCGAGCTGGAACAGCTTGTCGAAATAGACGCTGCCGAGCGTGTCGTCGTCGGTGATCTCCACTTCCTTCTGCAACAGGATGGGGCCCGTATCCAGGCCGTTGTCGGGCCAGAAGATGCTCAGCCCCGTCCTCTTCCTGCCCTTGATGATCGCCCAGTTGATGGCGCTCGGCCCCCGGTGCAGGGGGAGCAGGGACGGGTGGTACTGGATGGTGCCGTGGGTGGGGATGGTGAGCACGTCCTCGGGCACGAAGAGCGTGACGAAGGCCATGACGCCGAGGTCCGGCTTCAGGGATTTGACCTCCTCGACGACTGACCTGTTCTTGAACGTCGGCGGCTGGAAGACGGGAAGGCCGCGGGATTGCGCCAGCTCCTTCAAGGGATCGGGCTTGCGGCCTTCCTTGTCCGGGGCCGTGTAGACCCCGACCACGTCCTCGCCCCTCTCCAGCAGGGCCTCGAGGACGGCCGATCCGAAGGCCTGTTGTCCGTTGACGATGATGCGCATGGTCTCCTCCCAGTCACGAAATGGAATGCCGCCGGGCGTGGGCCCGCGTGAGGCGTGAATGTATACCAGCTACCGGGCTTCCCTATACCCAAAGTTTGGACCCCTTTGGCCTGAAAAGCCCCGTTGCCTGGCGGGGCCGTGCCCTGTACTTTCGCCGCCATGAACGGTGGACACCAATTGGCCCCTTACGCCTGCCATCCAGCCACCAGCCGCGGCCGCCTGCACCCCGAGCCGGAAAGCGCCACCCGGACCTGTTTCCAGCGCGACCGCGACCGCATCATCCATTGCGCAGCCTTCCGCCGCCTGCAATACAAGACCCAGGTCTTCGTCAACCACGAAGGGGACTTCTACCGCACCCGCCTGACCCACAGCCTGGAGGTCTCGCAGATCGCCCGCTCGGTGTGCCGGAGTCTTGGCCTGGACGAGGACCTGGCGGAAGCCCTGGCGCTCGCCCACGACCTCGGCCATCCTCCCTTCGGACACGCCGGCGAGGACGCCTTGAAGGACGTCATGGAACCTTTCGGCGGCTTCGACCACAACGCCCAGTCGCTGGCGGTGATCACCCGCCTGGAACACCGCTACGCCGGATTCGAGGGCCTCAACCTGACCTGGGAGGCCCTGGAAGGGGTGGTCAAGCACAACGGCCCCTTGGGCGAGGGCGCGTCCCCGGCCATCGCCCGCTATTGCGACGAGCACGACCTGGAACTGCACACCTTCGCGGGCGCGGAAGCCCAGGTCGCGTCCATCGCCGACGACATCGCCTACAACAACCACGACATAGAGGACGGGCTGCGCGCCGGCCTGTTCACCGTAGACGACATCGCGGACGTCCCCCTGGCCGGGCCGATGTTCGCCGACGCCAGGCGCGACCATCCCGAAGCGGAGCCCTCCCTGCTCATGCACGAGGCCGTGCGCCGCATTTTCGGGGCCATGGTCACCGACCTGCTGGAGGAAACCGGACACCGCCTCGCCAACGCCAAGCCTGGATCCGCCGGCGACGTCCGCGGGCTCCCGGCCCCCGTCGCCGCCTTTTCCGGGGCCATGGCCGAGAACGTCCAGGCCCTCAAGGCCTTCCTGGAAGAGAACATGTACCGCCATTACAAGCTCAACCGCATGACCAGCAAGGCGCGCCGGGTGGTCCGCGATCTCTTCGGGCTTCTGGTGGCGGAACCGGAATGCCTGCCCACGGACTGGCGCCGCCGGGCCGCCGCCGCCGGCACACCCGAGACGGCGCAACTGGTGGCCGACTACATCGCCGGCATGACCGACCGCTACGCCCTGGACGAACACCGCCGGCTTTTCGACGTTCAGGCCAGGACCTCATGAACCCTTACCGGCATTTCCGCGACTCCGTGGTCGGTGTCGTCGAGGGCCTGGCCGCCGAAGGCGCCCTGCCGACCGGCCTGGATACGGCCCGCATCACCGCCGATGCGCCACCGGACCGGGACCTGGGCGACATCTCGACCAACGCCGCCATGGTGCTGGCCAAGCCCGCGGGAATGAATCCGAAGGACCTGGCGGCGCTCCTCGTCCCCCGCCTGGAGGGACTGGACCATGTCACCGGGGCGGTGGCCGCGGGGCCCGGTTTCATCAACCTCCGGCTCGAGGACGCCTTCTGGCACGGCCGCCTGGCGGAAATCCTGGCGGCCGGCCCGGCTTACGGCGCTTCGAACCTGGGCGGGGCCGAGGCCGTCAACGTGGAATTCACGTCCGCCAACCCGACGGGGCCCCTGCACGTCGGCCACGGGCGCGGCGCCGTGGTCGGGGACGCGCTGGCCTCGCTGCTGGAGAAGGCGGGCTATAAGGTTACCCGTGAATACTACATCAACGATTCGGGCGCCCAGGTGGAGGCCCTGGCCCGCTCCCTCCACCTGCGCTACGCCCAGGCGCTGGGGAGCGACGGCGGCGACCCGCCGGAAGGCTTCTATCCGGGCGAATACCTGATCCCGGTGGCCGAGGCCCTGGCCGAGCGGGACGGTGACAAATGGCTGGACCTGCCCGAGGACGAATGGCTCGAGCCGTTCCGTCAGGCCGCCGTGGAGGCCATGATGGACCTGATCCGCGAGGACCTGGACGCCCTCGGCGTCCGCTTCGACGTCTTCACCTCGGAACGGGCGCTCGCCGACGACGGCGCCGTGGAGCGGGCGCTCGAACGCCTGGAGGCCCGGGACCTGATCTATACGGGCGTCCTGGAGCCGCCCAAGGGCAAGGCGTCCGGCGACTGGGAACCCCGCCCCCAGACCCTGTTCAGGTCCACCGGATTCGGCGACGACGTGGACCGGCCGATCAGGAAATCGGATGGATCGTGGACCTATTTCGCCACCGACATGGCCTATCACCTGGACAAGTACCGGCGCGGCTGCAAGTCCATGATCGACGTGCTTGGGGTCGACCACGGCGGCTACGTCAAGCGCATGACGGCCGCGGTCAAGGCCCTGACCGACGGCGAGGGGAGCCTGGACATCAAGCTCTGCGCCATGGTCAACCTCATGGACGGCGGCAAGCCCGTGAAAATGTCCAAGCGGGCGGGTACCTTCGTCACCCTCGGTGATGTCATCGACAAGGTGGGCAAGGACGTGGTCCGCTTCATCATGCTGACCCGGAAGAACGACCAGCCGCTGGATTTCGACCTGGCCCAGGTGACCGAGAAAACCCGCGACAACATGGTGTTCTACGTGCAGTACGCCCATGCCCGGGTCTGTTCCGTCATGCGCCACGCGGCGGAGATGTTCGAGCCCGGGGAGCTCGCTCCCGAGGCCCTGGCCCGGGCCGATGCCAGCCGCTTGACCGATAGCGCCGAGCTTGATTTGATCAAGGCCATGGCAGGCTGGCCGCAAGTGGTCGAGGCCGCGGCCGAGGCCCACGAACCCCACCGGGTGGCTTACTACCTGGCCGATCTCGCGGCCCGCTTCCACGCGCTTTGGAACAAGGGCACGGACGACGCCGCCCTGCGCTTCATCGTCGCCGGCGACCGCCAGCTGACGGCGGCCAGGCTGGCCCTTATCCAGGGCTTGGCCTTCGTCATCGCGTCGGGCCTGGACGTGTTCGGCGTCACCCCGGTCGAGGAAATGCGCTGATGGCGGACCCGGACCTGAATGACCCGGGGGAGCTGGAATTCGAGCCCCTGCCCAGGACCGAGCCCAGGAAACGCCGCGGTCTCTGGCTCATCGCCGTGGTCCTGGTGCTGGCCGCCGGGGCCGGGGGCGGCTGGTATGCCATGGAGGCCTGGGGGCCGGGCGACGGGGAGCCGAAGATACCCCTCATCCGCGCCTCGGCGGGCCCGGTGAAGGTGCGCCCCGAGAGCCCGGGCGGCATG
>JADFTO010000161.1 GCA_022560215.1 Pseudomonadota bacterium
ATTAATACCAAAGGTCACTGATAATGACCCCTAGAGATCGCGTATGCGGTCCGTCGGGTAGGAGAAAGGCCGCGGGCGATGCCGGTGCATCGTCAAGGCGTTTCGACGCCCTCCGGCGGTCCGCATACGCGACCCGAAGGGCGCTCTACCAAGGCTTTCGGACGTCGTCGCGCACGTCTTGCGATGCCCCGCATCGCGGCGACGCACGCTCCTAGCCGAAAACCTTGGTAGACCGTCTCTAGGGGTCATTATCAGTGACCTTTGGTATAAGCGGCAGGAATCTCTCTTGCTTATGAATGACGGCGAAGCCTGGGACGTGGTGATCTTGGGCGCGGGCCTCGCCGGCCTCACGGCGGGCAATCTGTTGTCCGAGCCGGGCGTGGACGTGCTCGTTATCGAGAGGGAAGAGTCCGTCGGCGGCCTTTCCAGAACCATTGAGCACAACGGATTCAGGTTCGACCTGGGAGGGCACCGGTTCATTACCGAGAACCAGAGGATCGATGATTTCGTCAAGGACATCCTCGACGGCGATTTTCTGGATGTGGACCGCTCCAGCAAGATCCTCCTGAACGGAAAGTATTTCGACTACCCGTGGAGACTGTTGAACGCGTTCCGGGGCCTGGGCGTCCGCGGAACGTCGGCGATTCTTTTCGATTATTCCGCTGAACGGCTTCGCCGTCTTTTCCGCGACACCGAGATCAAATCGTTCGAGGACGCGATGGTGTGCCGTTTCGGCCGCGCCATGTTCGACATTTTCGTCAAGGAATACAGCGAGAAGGTCTGGGGCATCGAGTGCGGCCTCATGGCCAAGGAATTGGCCGAGTGGCGTATCCAGGGCCTTTCCTTGTGGGTCGCCGCCAGGGACGCGTTGTTCGGCCCCGGCGGCGGCAACGCGCGCACCCTTGCCCGCAAGTTCCTCTTCCCTCCGTTGGGGATCGGGATGATCGCCGAGGGACTGCGGCGTGGAATCGAAAAAAGCCATCCAGTTCTCACCGGCGTGCCGGTGGTGCGGGTCAATCATTCCGCCGGTAGGATCGACAGCGTGATGACGCGGCAAGGGGACGAAACCCGTCTCCACCGGGCCGGGGAATTCGTCTCCAGCATCCCCCTTAACACGCTGCTCCGCCTGTTCGATCCGAAACCGCCCGCCGGGATCCTGGAAGCGGCGGCCGGGCTTCGCTTCCGTGATCTCATGATCGTAACCGTCATGATCGACCGGCCAAGGGTGACCGACCAGACCTGGATATATGTTCCCGGGCATGAGATACCGTTCGGACGCATTCACGAACCGACAAACTGGAGCGAAAAAATGGCGCCGCGGGGAAAAACCCTCCTGGTAACGGAGCATTTCTGCTTCCGCCAGGACGATGCCTGGAAGGCCGGTGACGACGCCCTTGTCGAAGCCACCGTCGCCAGCCTCGAAGACCTGGGATTCATTCAAGGTCACGAGGTGATCGACAGCCTGGTCCTGAGAATCCCCAACGCCTATCCGATTTTAGACATCGGCCACGAAGAGAACCGCGGGAAAATCCTCGATTACCTGGACACATTCGTAAACCTGCACGTGATCGGGCGTGGGGGAACGTTCAGGTATCTGAACATGGATCACGCCATGGAATCCGGGATCGCCGTTGCCGAGGAAATCTTGGCCGGAAACAAGGAATCGCGCTCCCGGAGCCGCGGTGGCGCGGAAGCGCATCGATGAAATGTGTCCTGATCATTCCGGCATGGTCGCCCGGGGAGATATTTCCGGCCGGGACCGCCGGTTCGCAGATCAATTACTGGCAGCCCCTCGGAATCCTTTACGTGGGGGCCACCCTTCTCGAGGCCGGTCACGAGGTGGAGTTCCTCGACGGCTCGTTCCTGACCCACGAGGCCATACTGCGCCGCGTCGGCCAATTGAAACCCGACTTCGCCGGCATCTATTCAACCACCTTCGGCTGGCCGACGGCGGCGAGGACGGCGGCCGACATCAAGGCGTTGGACCGGGGGATATGGACCTCCGTCGGCGGACCCTATCCGACGGCGGCCCGGGACCGGTGTTTGGGCGACGGGTGCGAGGGAATCGACGCGGTCGTCGTCGGCGAGGGAGAGGAAACGGTCGTTGCAATCCTGGACAGACTGCGGACGGCAAAGGACATGGCCGGAATACCGGGTGTGATTTTCAGGAAAAACGGGAGGATCGTCAGCAATCCGCCGAGACCCCTGATCGAAGACCTGGACGGACTGCCCTTCCCGGCCCGCGAACTGTTGGGCGACAGAAGCCGCTACATCCCGGCTCCGGCCACCTACAAAAGAAAACCGGTAGCCGTCATCATCACCTCGAGGGGATGCGACCGGCGCTGCATCTTCTGTTTCCAGATGGACAAGGAGAGAAAGAGCGGAACCCGGGGCGTCCGTTTTCGCAGCGTCGAAAACGTGCTGGAGGAGATCGAGCTGTGTCTGCGCCAAGGCTACCGCGAAATCAAGTTCATCGACGATTCCCTTGCCTCCGACTATGGACGGGTCCTGCGGCTCACCGGCGAGATAAAGCGCCGCCGGCTCGACTTTACTTGGTTCGCTTCGGTCTGCGCCAACCAGGCGGACAAACCCTTGCTCCAGGCGATGAAGGACGCCGGATGTTGGGCCGTCCTGATCGGCGGCGAAAGCGGCGTGCAGAGAAACCTCGACACCATCCGCAAGGGCGTCACCCTCGAGCGCATACGCGATGCCGTGCGCGCGGCCAAAGAGGTGGGACTGCGGGTGAGCGTGCCGTTCATCTTCGGTATCCCCGGAGAGACCTTCGAAGACGCCCTCGAAACCATCGACTTCGCCGTCGAGCTGGATCCCGACCTGGCCAACTTTCACGCTATCACGCCGTTCCCCGGAACCCCCCTCCACGACAACGTGGAGGAATACGGCGTTCTTTCCGGCGACCTCCGCGACTTCACCTATCAGGGCGCGGCGTTCGTTCCCCACACCATGACCCGGAACCAGATTCTCGAGGCCCGGCGGTTGGCTTTCCGCAGGTTCTATTCCCGGCCCTCGTTCCTCTTCCGCAGATTGTTGCAAATACGGACCTGGAACGACTGCGTGACGGCGCTCGCCGGCCTCAGGAGTCTGTTCTGGATTTGGGCGGACAAGATGCTGTTCCGGCGCCGGAAACCGCACGCCCCGGCCGAGCACCGCATACATTAAGATATTCCCTGAAAAGCGCCGGATATAGCCTCGGATTGAAAAGGATGTTCATGATGAAGTGGCATTCGTGGGTGCAGTGGCAGGCGCCGTCGGCGATAGGTTCCAGCACCGCCCTCGCCCGTTCAGAGCGCAGCAGCCTTGCCACGTCGTGGTCATGGTCCCTGACGTTTCCGAAACCCGTCGTCAGGATTTCGCAGGGGTAAACCTCGCCTGTTTCCGTCAGCACCAGGTTCAGCCTTCCCGAATAACAGGGGACCAGCCTGCGTCCGGCGGCCAGGGTCCGGTAGATCAGCCGGCGCTGCAGGATGTCCTGCGCGGCCTTGAGACGGGCGCCCGGGAATCTGTGGACTGGGGAAGTCCCGTTCCTCAGGTTTCGTTGCAAGCGGTCCATGACGTTCCGGTATTTTTCGACGTCGATCTTCTTGTAACTTTCATCGCGGAGATTGCCGCGAATCACCGAGATCGTATGGGTGCCCCTGGCATCGAGGCCGGCGATAAAATCGATGATCTCGTCCATCTTGTCCTGGTTCTGGGAGCAGAAGACGGTGTTGACGCCCAACTCGAAGTTGGGATAGCGCTCGAGAAGCTGGCCCAGCAGCCGGTGGGTTTCCATGGCCTTGTCGAAGCCTCCGGGTGTTTGGCGCAGCGCGTCGTGATCTGCGCCGATACCATCGACCGAGACCTTGACGACGATCACGCTTTTCGGGCAGCGCCGGAGAATCCGCTCGGTCTGATCCCGTATCACTTCCGGCAACAGTCCGTTGGTTGGAAACAGCATGACCGGCGGTCTGTTCTGGTCGTGGAAGATGGCGCTGGTTTCCACGAGTTCATCGTGCAGGAAAACCTCGCCGCCCGAAAAGGCGACCCACAACAGCGGCCCCAGGGACCGGGAGACCTTGCGAACCTCGTCCAATGTCAGGGTCTCGCCATTGCCCGCGGCGCCAATGCCATCCGTGCTTCTCAAATAGAAACACCAGGGGCACCTGGCGTTGCATTTCCGGGTGACGAAGTAGGTCAACTGGATCGGCCGCCGTTTGAGGAAGATCGACGGAATGTGCCGCAGGGGTGAATACATGGTCATCCGTGTCCTCGCCGACAGAGATAGCGCAACAGGCCGGCGAAGCCGCCGGCGCCGACGGCCAGCGGATAGAGGAAGAGATAATACGCCGTTGCCGCCGCCGCGAACACGGTCCCTCCACCTTTATGGAACGCCATCACCAGGTTTCGGCTCACCCATAGACTCGCCGCTATCGGCAGCGCCGTCAGATAGAGGAACAGGGGATCGCGGAAAATGACAAACGATAGCAGGAGGATGACGTTGATAGCGTAGAACCCCACGGTTGTTTTCAATTCCGTCGACGCCGTTCCGGAATCGGCGAAGATGTCCCTGTTGGCAATGGAATAGACGGTCCAGTTCATGGACTTGAAGACGGCGTTGCGGAGCGACCGGTAGAGGGAAAAGTTGAAGATGTGCCGGACCTGAAGACGGGGATTGATGATAATGCGGCACCCCGCCCGGCGCAGCCTGTGGCTGAACTCCACATCCTCGGCCACCGGCAGGAAGTCCTCTGGAAAACCCTGGTTTTCCTTGAACGTATCGGCGGCGATGACCATGGCGTGGGCGGCCGCGTAGTCGGCGTTATCGGCTTTCTTGCATTCCGAATAATTGATGAAGATGGATTGGAAACTGTTGAAGAACCCCCGGTCATGCGGTTCTTGGGTATAGGTGCCGCCGATGATGGTGCCGGGACCGTGTGATGAAAAGGCCTCGGCGGCGATGGCGAGCGTGTCCTCTTCCACAAGGCAATCGGCGTCGGTAAAGAAAAGAACGTCGCCCCGGCTGTGCGCGGCGCCGGTGTTCCGCGCCCTCGACGCTCCGCCATGCTCCCCGAGGCTGATCAGCTTGCACGGAAACCGTTTGATCACCTCGATTGACCTGTCTTCGGAATGGTCGTCGACGACGATCACCTCGAAGGACTCGCACTTGGAGGCATGGGCCGCTTCCAGGCACAGCCCGATCGTCGCCTCGCCGTTACGGTTGGGGATTATTAAGGAGATAAATGGCGCCATCGACCTATGACGCCGATGCTATAGGAGCCGGTGTGGGTTGCCAACAGCGGCGGCCACGGCAAGGCGGCGTAGCATCGACGCTCAGTAGTAGGAGGGGGGCCGTTCCTTGTCGGCCTTGAGGATGTCGAGAGCCTTGGCCAGCATCGCCACCGCTTCGGCGTGCTTGCCGGCCTTGTGCAAGGCCTCGCCGTCGAAGCGCGAGGCCATGACTTCGGTATACTGATCGACGCTCAGATCGGGACCCGCGGCCAACGTCTTGTCTATGACGGCAACGTCGCTCGGGCAGCGAAAGGCCAACGCAGGCGCGCTAAGCAGAACCAACGCACCGGCGACTGCCAGGATACGAGTTTTCACGGTCGCCTCCTTGATAAAAACCATATTCCTCGGAACACCCGGGACAACCAGCAGATACCATCCCGACGGGGGCGGCGGGAAGCCGCGCCAGCACCCCTGCGGCGCACCCCATCGTTTGCGGGGGCGGAACGGGATTCCTCTTTTGATCCGGGATTTCCCAGATACCCTTCAAATCGGCTCCAACCCTACCCAAATCCCACCACCATTGGAACTGTCTTCCCTCCGCGGCGGCCCGACAAGCCAGCTGGGCAATGTGGGATAAGATCCTTTCCGAAGCGAGGGAGCTTGACATCGACCTCATGGTCGTCGTCGGCCACCAGGATCGCTTGCGCCATCTGATCTCGGGCGACGTGGTCAAGGACATTTTTGGACGGCGCGACTCGTCCCGTGGTGGCCGTGCCGCCTGTCGAGAATTAAGGAAAGCCGCGGCGCGAATTGACGCGAACAGGCGTAATTACCTAATGCCATTTGATAATTTCGCAGAACCCCATACAATAACATAATCTATAATCCGCATATGAATG
>JADFTO010000162.1 GCA_022560215.1 Pseudomonadota bacterium
TCAAATTTCACGCTGAACCACCACCCCGCCGCCGCCCCGATTGCCGCGACGGGGCCCTATCGCCTATAGTTGCCGGCCGGGCCGAGGGCCCGGGAATTTTCCGCGGGTGAGCCAAAAAACGGGAGGACGCCCATGACGCAGCCGCTGACCGCCGGCCGGCCGGCGCCGGGCGCGGACGACGCGCAAACCGTGGACGGCCTGATCAAGAAGGCGAGGAGCGCCATGGCGGTCTTCGCCAACGCCGATCAGGCGCGCGTCGACGAGGCGGTCACGGCCCTGGCGTGGTCCATCTACCGGCCCGATCACGCCCGCGCCCTCGCCGAAACGGCGGTCAGCGACACCGGGCTCGGCAACGTCGCCGACAAGACCGCCAAGAACCAGCGCAAGACCTTCGGCACGCTGCGCGACCTGCTGCGCGTCAAGACCGTCGGCGTGATCGAAGAGGATGCGACGCGGGGCATCGTCAAGTACGCCAAGCCGGTGGGCGTGGTCGGCGCCGTCGTCCCGTCGACCAATCCGGCGGCGACCCCCGTCAACAAGGCGATGATGGCGGTCAAGGGGCGCAACGCCATCGTCCTGGCGCCGTCGCCGGCGGGGTCCAACACCACGGCGCTGACCGCCGGACACATGCGCGCCGAGCTCGACAAGATCGGCCTGCCGGCGGACCTGGTGCAGGTGCTTCCGGCGCCGGTCACCAAGGCCCTCACCCAGGCCCTCATGGAGGCCTGCGACCTGGTCGTGGTGACGGGCTCGCAGAACAACGTCCGCAACGCGTACCGGAGCGGCACGCCGGCCATCGGCGTCGGCGCCGGCAACGTGCCGGTGATCATCGATTCGAGCGCCGATCTCACGGACGCGGCTACGAAGATCTGCGCGTCGAAGATCTTCGACAACGCCACCTCGTGCTCGTCGGAGAACTCGGTGACCATCGTCGACGCGGTGTACGACGCCGCCATCGGCGCCCTCGAGGACGCCGGCGGGTACCTGGCGACGGCCGAAGAAAAGCGCCTGATCGAGGACACCCTGTGGGTGGACGGCAGGCTCAACCGCACGCTCATCGCCAAGGGCGCGGACGTCTTCGCCCGCGCCGTCGGCCTTTCTGAAGAGGCCCGTAAGGCCAGGTTCTTCATGGTCGAAGACGACGGCGCCGGCCCGGACCACCCGTTCTCCGGCGAGAAGCTTTCCCTGGTCCTGACCGTCTATCGGGCCGCCGGTTTCGACGCCGCCGTGGCGCGGGTGCGCGAAATTCTCGGCTACCAGGGCATCGGCCATTCGGTGGGCCTCCACACCGCCGACATGGACCACGCGCGGCGCCTCGCCGAGGAGCTCGACGTGGTCCGCGTGCTGATCAACCAGGCCCACGCGTTCGGCAACGGCGGCAGCTTCGACAACGGGCTCGACTTCACCCTCAGCATGGGCTGCGGCACCTGGGCCGGCAACTCCATCAGCGAGAACCTGAACTACCGGCACTTCATCAACGTCACCCACCTGGTGCGCGAAACGCCCGAGGACAAGCCCAGCGAAGAGGAGCTTTTCGGCCCCCACTGGGAAAAGTACGGGAAACCATGAACTTCGAGGAACACGCGGCCAAGCCGCTCCTGGCCGGGGCCGGCATCGCCGTTCCCGAAGGCCGCCTGGCCCGCACCGCCGACGAAGCGGAACGGGCCGCCGCCGAGCTCGGGCCCGTGATGGTCAAGGCCCAGGTGGCGGCGGGAAAGCGGGGCAAGGCCGGCGGCATCAAGCCCGCCGACACCCCTGAGGAGGCCGCGGATGCCGCCGCCGCCATATTGGGCATGGAGATCGGCGGCCACCGGGTCGAAAGCCTGCTGGTCGAGGAAAAGACCGACATCGCCAGCGAGCTCTACGCCGCCGTCCTCACCGACGCCGCCTCCAGGGGCCCCTTGGTCATGTTCTCTTCGGAAGGCGGCATGGACATCGAGGAGGTGGCGGCGGCGAGCCCGGAAAAGGTCAAAAAGGCCGCCGTCGATATCCGTGCCGGTTTCGACGCCCGCGCCGCCCGCGCCATGGTCGCGGGACTGGGCCTCGGGCCCGCCGAAGGGGCCGTCGCCGAGGCCCTGGCGAAGATTTACGCGGCCTACGTGGCCTATGACGCGGAGCTGCTGGAGATCAACCCCCTGGCCGTCACCGGGGACGGCCGGGTGGTGGCGCTCGACTGCAAGCTGGTGATGGACGATTCCGCCATCATGCGCCAGGCCGATGCGGCGTCCCGGGGCACGCCCGAGGTGCTGACGGAACTGGAAGCCCGGGGCGAGGGGCTCGGCATCAAGTACATCGAGCTCGACGGCGACGTCGGCGTGCTCGCCAACGGCGCCGGGCTGACCATGACCACCATGGACGTTATCAGCCATCACGGCGGCCGTCCCGCCGACTTCTGCGAGATCGGCGGGGCGGCCTACACCAAGGGCAAGGCGGCCCTGGAACTGGTCCTTTCCAAGCCGGGCCTCGGGAGCCTGGCGGTCATCTTCTGCGGCGCCATCGCCAGGTGCGAGGTGATGATGGAGGGCCTGCTCGACGCCTGGGCGGAGAGCGAGCCCAGGATCCCCGTGTTCTTCTCCATCGCCGGCACCGGCGACGAGGAAGCCATCGCCATGCTTAAACGAAGGCTCGGCAGGGAGCCCTATCCCGACATGGACGCGGCCTGCCGGGCGGCGGTGGCGGCTGCCGTTGGTGCCGCGGGAGGGGACGCGTGAGGATCGTCAGGGCCCGGCACCGGGTGCTGGTCCAGGGCATCACCGGCAAGCAGGGCAGCTTCTGGACCGAGCGCATGCAGGCCTACGGCACAAACGTCGTCGGCGGCGTCAACCCGAAGAAGGCGGGAATTGTCCATTGCGGCGTCCCGGTTTATGGATCGGCCAAGGAGGCCATGGACTCCGACGGCGGGTTCGACGCCTCGGTCCTGTTCATCCCGCCGCCCGGCGTCAAGGACGCGGCCCTGGAAGCCATCGAGGCCGGGGCCCGGAACCTCTGCATCCTGACCGAGCACATCCCGGTCCAGGACGTCATGCACGTGGTGGCCGCCGCCGCCGAGGCGGGTTGCGTGGTCACCGGCCCCAACACGGCGGGTTCGGTCACCGTCGGCGAATGCTTCCTGGGCTTCATGCCCGCCTTCAACGAACGCATCTTCAGGAAGGGCACCGTCGGCGCCATCTCGCGCTCAGGCAGCCTGGGCACGCTGATCTGCCAGAACGTGGTCAGCGCCGGGTTCGGCCTCAGCGCCTTCATCGGCATCGGCGGCGATCCCATCGTCGGCACCACGACCCGGGAAGCCCTGGAGGCCCTCGACCGCTTCGAGGGCACCGAGGCCGTGGTCATCGTCGGCGAGATCGGCGGCACCATGGAGGAAGAGGCCGCCGAGTACGCGGCCACCATGTCGAAGCCCGTGTTCGCCTTCATCGCCGGGGGCGCCTCGCCCGCGGGCAGGAAGATGGGCCACGCGGGCGCCATCGTGTCTGGCGGCAAGGGCACCTATCAATCCAAGCGCAAGGCATTGGAAGCGGCGGGGGTCACCGTGCTCGACACGCCGTCCCACGTGGGCGACGCCCTCAAAGGAGCGTTAATACATAGCGTAATTCCGGCGGTCACTCTCCCGAGCCTATGATACGGGGACGCGGCCCCTTCGTTACGCGGCCAACCGAAATGTGGTAGAGCAAGCCGCCAGGGTGAGGACGCCAGCATGTATTCCATAGCGACCGACGGAACCCCCCTGCCCTTGTGGAGGCTCCTGTTCACCTTCGACGGGCGGATATCCCGGGCGCCGTTCCATTATGTGTATTGGGCGACCCTGGTCCTGATAATTGGCATATCCATTGCCGCGGCCGGCCTGTCGGAGGGGGACGGGATCGATGACGCCTTCGGATTGCCGCTCCTCGGGTTCTTTGTCCTTTTCTTCTACGTGTCTATCGCCGTCGGGGCCAAGCGCTGCCACGACACGGGAAGGAGCGGCTGGCTTCAGCTTCTTTATATCCTTCCCCTATTCAACCTCGGGCTGATCCTTTACCTGATGTTCCATTCCGGCGACAAGAAGGCCAACAAGTACGGGCCCTATCCGCCGGGGGGAACCGAGGAAGGAGCGGCGGCGGAGCCCGTGCGCTGGCCGCCGTCCTTCGCCAACGTGCTTTTCTCGTTTAAGGGCCGCATCCCCCGCTCCGTCTTCTGGCTGCGCGGCGCCGTTCCCATCATCCTGCTTTTCGTCATCGTGCAGGGGGGGCTCCTGGTGGGGGGCACGGCCATCCTAGGCGGAAACCCCTACCCCATGGGCGGGATTTTCCCGGGCGGCCTCCTGGCGTCCGCAGACAGCGACTTCCAGGAGGCCGGCGACAAGGTCATCGGCAAGGTCACCGCCGACACCGGCCCGGCGCAAGTCGAGCTCGAGATGACGGCGGCCAAGACCACGGAACGGATCACCAAGACGGTCATCGTCGGGGTCAGGACGTTGCGGGTGACGGCGGCCAGGAAAGACCCCGTTTCCTACGACGTGACCTTCGACTGGGAGAACTATCCCGCCGAGGCCGAAAGGCCGGCGACCATCGGCCAGATGGTCTTCCTGGGCGTCCAGTATTCGGTGCTTTCGCTCTTCCTGTGGATGCTGTTCGCCATCGCCGTCAAGCGCTACCACGACCATGACAGCTCGGGCTGGTGGTCGGTCCTGGGCCTGCTCCCGATCCTCGGCCAGCTGGGGCTGCTCATCTCGCTCGGCATCATGAAGGGGAAGGAGGACGACAACCGCTTCGGCCCCGACCCCCTGCAGGCCGAAAGCGCGTCCTAGAAACTCCGGGCGGCGAGGCCGGGGCGCCTACCGGGCGGCCCCTTTCGCCAGTTGCATGCGCGCCAGTCCCTCGGCCGTGGGGCAGCCGAGGACCAGCGACCAGACGCCGTCCCGCATGACCAGGTACTGGAGAACCGTGTCCCCGAAGCGCCTCTCCCCGGCTCCGGGCTCGTGGGGCGGGTCCTGGAGATCGATTTTCACATAGTGGGTCGGGGGCACCGGATAGCTCACCAGGTCGGTGAAGGGAAGGGGGGCGCCTGCTTGAAGCGCGCCCAGGCTGGCCGAGTAGCCGGCGGAGATCTCGTAGGCCATCACGCCCGCCAGGTAGGCGTCGTAGGCGGGCCCGTTTTCGTCCCTGGCGCAGGCCGAGTACTCGGCGGCGGCCAGTTCCTTCACGGCCGCCAGATCATTGCCGTTGACGGCGGCGACCAGGCGCCGGACCAGGGCCTTGGCCGCGGGCTCCAGCTCGCCCGAGGGGGCTTCCATGCCCGCCAGCCTGACATGGACGCCCGGCGGTCCGGCTTCGACGGGCGCCTCGTCCTTCTCGCCGTCGCCGTCAACCTGATCGACCCGTTTTCCTTCGCCCTCGGCCGTCCCGCCCGGCGGCGCCTCGTTTTTCTCCTTGATCGGCGGCGGCTCGATGCCCAGCCTCCGCAGGCTTTTCCGGGCCTCCCGGTGCCCCTGTTCGGCGGCACTGACGAGCAATTCACGGTGGCGTTCAGGATAGACGGGAACGCCCCGGCCGTCGCGGTACATGCCGGCCAGCTTGAACTGGGCCTCGGCGTCTCCTGAGTCGGCGGCGCGCTTGTACCAGCCCATGGCCAGGGAATAGTTGTGGCGCACCCCCTTGCCCTCCATGTGGAGATCGCCGAGCGCAACCTGGGCCTCGGCGTCGCCTTCGCGGGCAAGCTTCCTGAGCCGCTTCACCTGGTCCCCGATGGCGCCGGCCTTCTCCTTGCCCGCTTCCGTGCCCGCCGCCTGTCGGGCGTCCTCACCGGCGGCCGCCGGCGCAGCGGCCGCCGCCAGGATAAACGCCAGGGCGGCCGGCATCATCAAGCGCTGACGTATCATCGGGCGCAATCCCCCTTTGGCGCAGAATCAAGGGCTCGCGGGAAGGTGCGGATGTTAGCACCCCGACACCAACCTGTCGCCGGGCTTCGGAAGGCCCCGGGGAGCGGAAAGGGCTCTAGGGCCGGGTCAGGATTGATAGGAACCATTTGACCGGGATTATTTTGTCCCGTGGCTAGGCACTCTCCGAAAGGCGATGCTTGCGCATCGGATGAGGGGCGTAACGACGCCACGGGGCAAAAGAAGGCGGCC
>JADFTO010000163.1 GCA_022560215.1 Pseudomonadota bacterium
CCGATCACCGAATCGGGCTTCACCGGCCTCGGGGTGGGTGCCTCCTTCGGCGGGCTCAAGCCCATCGTCGAGTTCATGACCTTCAACTTCGCCATGCAGGCCATCGACCACGTCATCAACTCGGCGGCCAAGACGCTCTATATGTCGGGGGGCCAGATGGGCGCCTCCATCGTCTTCCGCGGCCCCAACGGCGCCGCCGCCCGGGTCGCCGCCCAGCATTCCCAGTGCTTCGCCAGCTGGTACGCCCACTGCCCCGGGCTGAAGGTCGTGTCCCCATACACCTCGGCCGACGCCAAGGGGCTGCTCAAGTCGGCGATCAGGGACCCCAATCCGGTGCTCGTGCTGGAGAACGAGATCCTCTACGGCATGAGCTTCGAGGTTCCCGACGATCCCGACTTCACCGTCCCCATCGGCAGGGCCAGGATCGAGCGCGCCGGCAGCCATGTCACCATCACCGCCTTCTCGCTGATGGTGCAGGTGGCGTTGGACGCCGCCGATGAGCTGGCCGCCGAAGGCATAGAGGCGGAAGTCATCAACCTCCGCACTTTGCGCCCCCTGGACACCGGAACCATCGTGGACTCCGTCAAAAAGACCAACCGCCTGGTCAGCGTCGAGGAAGGCTGGCCCTTTGCCGGCATCGGCGCCGAGATCGCCGCCCAGATGATGGACCACGCCTTCGATCACCTGGACGCACCCGTCGCCCGCGTCACCGGCGAGGACGTGCCCATGCCCTATGCCGCCAACCTGGAGAAGCTGGCCCTGCCCAATGCCGATACGGTGGTGCGGGCGGCCAGGCGGGTCTGCTACCGCTAATGCCGATATCCGTCCTCATGCCCGCGCTGTCTCCCACCATGACCGAGGGCACGCTCGCCAAGTGGCTGCTCAAGGAAGGGGACCGGGTGGAGAGCGGCGACGCCATCGCCGAGATCGAGACCGACAAGGCGACCATGGAGATCGAGGCCATCGACGAGGGCACCCTGGCCAGGATCCTTATCCCCGAGGGCACGGAAGGGGTCGCCGTCAACACCCCCATCGCCCTGATCCTGGAGGACGGCGAGGACGCATCCGCCCTGGACGCCGCACCGACGGGTGCCCCGGTTCCAACTCCGGGGGCGCCAACGCCCGATGCCGCTCCGGCCACGGCTCCCGCGCCGCGGCCCGAGCCCGCGACGGCCCCCGCCCCCAGGGTCTTCGCCAGCCCCCTGGCCCGCCGCATGGCCGCCCTGGAGGGCCTGGACCTGGCCCGGGTCCCGGGCACGGGTCCGCATGGCCGCATCGTCAAGGCGGACATAGAGGCCGCCCTGGCGGCGGGGACCGGCAAAGCCCTGGCCGCGGCGCCGGTTGCGCCCGCCCTGGCCGTGGCGCCGGCCGCCCCCGCCCAAGCCCCGGAGCTTTCGGGCCTTCCCGGCTACACGGCCATCCCCAATTCCTCCATGCGCAAGACGGTGGCCCGGCGGCTCACGGAATCGATGCGGGAAGTGCCCCATTTCTACCTCACAATCGACTGCCAGCTGGACAAGCTCCTGGACTTGCGGAAGGAACTGAACGCGCGCTCGCCCGAGGACGGGGACGGCGCCTACTCCATCTCGGTCAACGACTTCGTCATCAAGGCATCGGCCCTCGCCCTGATGCGGGTGCCCGAGGCCAACGCCACCTGGACCGACGACGCCATCCTGCGCTTCGAGCGCGCCGATATTTCGGTCGCCGTCGCCGTCGAGGGCGGCCTGATCACCCCCATCATCAGGGGCGCCGACTCAAAGGGGCTGCTCGACATCTCCCAGGAGATGAAGGCCCTGGCGGGCAAGGCCCGGGACGGCAAGCTGATGCCGGAGGAATACCAGGGCGGGACTTTTTCGGTCTCCAACCTGGGCATGTTCGGCATCAAGCATTTCACCGCCATCATCAACCCGCCCCAGGGCTGCATCCTGGCCGTCGGCGCAGGGTCGCCCAGGGCCGTCGTCAGGGACGGCGCGCTGGCCATGGCGACGGTGATGAGCTGCACCCTTTCCGTCGATCACCGGGTCGTCGACGGGGCGGTGGGGGCGCACTTCCTGGCCGCCTTCAAGCCCTTCATCGAAGACCCGGTCACCATGCTGCTTTGAGGAGCCGCCCCTTGGCCGACACCCATTTCGACGTGATTATCGTCGGCGGCGGTCCCGGCGGCTACGTCGCCGCCATCCGCGCCGCCCAGCTCAAGCTGAGGACGGCGCTGGTGGAAAGCGACCACCTGGGCGGCATCTGCCTCAACTGGGGCTGCATCCCGACCAAGGCGCTCCTGCGCACGGCCGAGGTCTACCACAACATCCAGCACGCCGAGGATTATGGACTCTCGGTCCGTGGGGTCTCCTTCGACTTGGAGGCCATCGTCAAGCGCTCGCGCGCCGTCTCGGACCGCCTCAGCGGCGGCGTCGCCATGCTGCTCAAGAAGAACAAGGTGACGGTCATCGAGGGCCGGGCCCGGCTCGACGGCCCGGGCAGGGTGGACGTGTTCGACGAGATTTCGGGCCGCCAGGCTTTCGAGGCCAGGCCGAAGCGGGCCAAGAGCCCGAAGAAGCTGGCCTCGCTCGCTGCTCCCAACATCATCCTCGCCACCGGGGCCCGGGCCCGCGACCTGCCGGGGCTGGAGCCGGACGGCAAGCTGATCTGGACCTACCGGGAGGCCATGGTCCCCGACATGATGCCCAAATCGCTGCTGGTGGTCGGCTCGGGCGCCATCGGCATCGAGTTCGCGAGCTTCTATCACAGCCTCGGCGTCGAGGTGACCGTGGTCGAGATGCTGCCCCGCATCCTGCCCGTCGAGGACGAGGACATCTCCAAGCTGGCGGGCAAGCTGATGGCCAGGAGGGGCATCGAGTTCAAGCTCGCCACCAAGGTCGCCGAGGCCAGGAAATCCAAAGACAGCGTCACCTGCGTCCTGGAAGGGCCGGAGGGGGAGCGCCACGAGATCACCACGGAGCGCGTCATCTCGGCGGTCGGCGTCATCGGCAACGTCGAGGACATCGGCCTCGAGACCACCCGTGTCAAAACGGACCGGGGCCGCATCGTCACCGACCCCTGGGGGGCGACGGACGAGCCCGGCGTCCACGCCATCGGCGACGTCGCGGGGCCGCCCATGCTGGCCCACAAGGCCGAGCACGAAGGGGTGATCTGCGTGGAGCGGATCGCCGGGATCGAAGGCCTCCATCCCCTGGACAAGGGCCGCATCCCGGGCTGCACCTATTGCCAGCCCCAGGTGGCTTCCATCGGCCTCACCGAGGCCCAGGCCAGGGAGCACGGCCTGGAGGTGCGAATCGGCCGCTTCAACTTCGCGGGCAACGGCAAGGCCATTGCCTTGGGCGAGCCCGACGGCATGGTGAAGACCGTGTTCGACGCCCGCACTGGCCGGCTGCTGGGCGCCCACATGGTGGGGGCCGAGGTCACCGAGCTGATCCAGGGATTCTCCATCGCCATGACGCTGGAGACCACGGAGCAAGACCTGATGCACGCCATCTTCCCCCATCCCACCCTGTCGGAGATGATGCACGAGTCCGTGCTCGACGCCTACGGCCGGGTCATCCACGCTTGATGGGGGGCGCCTATGCTGGCATCCTCGAATCCCATGAGCAATGTGCACACCCTCCGCCATCCGGAAAGGGCGGGCAAGCCGGTCAATCCGTCGCCCCGGAAGCCCCCCTGGATCCGGGTCCGGGCGCCCACGTCCGAGGCTTACGGCGAGACCCGGCGCCTCATGCGGGCGCTCCGCCTGAACACCGTCTGCGAGGAGGCCGCCTGCCCCAACATCGGCGAATGCTGGGCGCAAAAACATGCCACCGTGATGATCCTGGGCGACACCTGCACCCGGGCCTGCGCCTTCTGCAACGTCAAGACCGGCAGGCCCGGCGCCGTCGATGCCCTGGAGCCGGAGAACCTGGCCCGCAGCGTCGCCAGCATGGGGCTCAAGCACGTGGTCGTCACCTCGGTCGACCGGGACGACCTGGACGACGGCGGGGCGGCCCAGTTCGTGCGCTGCATCGAACGCATCCGCGAGGCCTCGCCGGGGACCACCATCGAGGTGCTGACGCCGGACTTCCGCAACAAGGAAGGGGCCCTGGAGGCGGTGATCGCGGCCCGTCCCGACGTCTTCAACCACAACCTGGAAACGGTGCCCCGGCTCTATCCGACCATCCGCCCGGGGGCGCGGTACTTCCATTCGCTGCGCCTGCTCGATCAGGCGAAGAAGATCGATCCGGCCATCTTCACGAAATCGGGAATCATGGTCGGACTGGGCGAGGAGCGCCGCGAGGTCCTGCAGGTGATGGACGATCAGCGCTCGGCCGATGTCGATTTCCTGACCATCGGCCAGTACCTTCGGCCGACGCCCCGCCACGCGCCGGTGGACCGCTACGTCACGCCGGACGAGTTCGAGGACTACCGGCGCCTGGCGCTGGCCAGGGGATTCCTGATGGTGGCGTCGTCGCCGCTGACGCGGTCGTCCTATCACGCCGACAGGGACTTCGAGACCCTGCGCGCGGCGCGCCAGGCGAAAGCCCGGGCCGGCTGACCGGCGCCATGCCCACCCACGCCGAAAAACGCGTCGTTCCGTTCACGCCGGAACAGATGTTCGACCTGGTGGCCGACGTCGAACGCTACCCCGAATTCCTGCCCTGGTGCGTGGCGGCCCGCGTCCGCAAGCGCGAGGGCAACACGCTCATGGCCGACCTGGTGATCGGCTTCAAGATGTTCCGCGAAGGCTTCACGACAAAGGACGTGTTCGACCGTCCCCGGCGCATCGACGTCTCCTATTCCGAGGGGCCGTTCAAGTACCTGAACAATCACTGGGTCTTCGAGCCCCACGGCGACGGTGCGTGCCTGATCGACTTCTACGTGGATTTCGAGTTCCGCTCGCGGCTCCTGCAGCGGATGATCGGCGTCCTTTTCAACGAGGCGGTCAAGATCATGGTGTCCGCCTTCGAGAAACGGGCCCGCGCGCTCTATGGCGGCCCCGAGGCCGCACCGGCGGAGGCCGCCGCCGACGCCCCGGGGGCGCGCTAAAACACGTCCCTCATAAAGAGCGTGAGCTTTGTATCCCGCCACCCAAACTCCGTCGGCCGGAGGTCAGCGCCCGGGAAGCGATGCGGACAACGCCGCTTCGCACGGCGAAGAGCGGATGAAATCCTCGATCGTGATCGATTTGTCATTCGCCGCAAGATCCAGACGCGCCAGTTCCCGCGGCAGCAATCGCCGTAGCTCCAGCAAGCGGTTGAATTGCACATCGCATGCCGGGATCGGTGGCGGATAGCTCCGTAACTCCCCGGCCACGGTTTCCTTCAGGGCTTCGAGGCGAAGCCGCAGCGAACGCCATTCCGATTCGGTGTTCATGGGTGGATCCCCGGTATTAGCGCGGTTTTACGAACTTCAACGTCATCCGGTCGCTTTCTCCGATCGAAAGATATTTGTCACGGTCCTGCTCCTTCAATCGCAACGAAGGCGGCAAGGTCCATACCCCTTTCGGGTGGTCCTTCGTATCCCGTGGATTGGCGTTGGCCTCGGATTTGGCGAGCAGACGGAACCCGACGTCCTCGGCGATATCGATGACGGTTTCCTCGTTCACATAACCGGACAACGCCTGCGGGTCCGGCCACACCTCGGGATCGCCGCGGTGCTCGATCAGGCCGAGCACCCCGCCCGGCTTGAGCGCCGTGAACATCGCTTCGAAGATCGTCCGTTCGTATCCCCGCCTCATCCAGTTGTGGACGTTGCGGAAGGTCAGGACCATGTCCGCCGTGCCCGGCGGCGCGATGTCGGTCTTGTTTCTCGAAAGCTCGGTGATGATGACCTCTCCGTACAGATCGGGCCGTGCGGACAGTTTGTCGCGGTACCCACGCAGTCGCTTTTGCACAAAATCGCTTTTCGAGTCCTGATCCCAGCTTGCCGCGTAATAGCGCCCTTTCCCTTTCAGGAACGGCGCCAGGATCTCCGTATACCAGCCCCGTCCCGGCCAGATTTCGACAACGGTCATGCCGGGCGAGATAGCGAAGAACGAGAGGGTCTCGAACGGATGGCGGTAGCGGTCGCGGGCCTTGTTTCCGGCCGCGCGGTGGCCG
>JADFTO010000164.1 GCA_022560215.1 Pseudomonadota bacterium
AAACGCGGCCCGGGTGATGAACCGATGGTCAGGTGGAATCCGGGCGAGTCACTTCAGGCGATTTTTCGTCCACTAGAGATTCCAAGCCCTTATGCCTAATGCCAGCGAACGCGATCCTTTGGGCCGCGCCCAGGGTCGCCCGTGCGCAGGAAGCGGGCGCGGGTCTTGTTGCCGCATTCGATCATGCACGTTAAACTTGAGCCCGTGAGGTTGGCGCCGAGGTGCACTTTGAATCAGGTCTTCCTTTGGATCGGGCGCCTGTTAGTCGTGTCGGTCCTTTGGACCGGCAACGTGGCTGCGGATGCCTTAACGCCCAAACCCGCCCCGTCGCGGCAGTTGAGCGGCATCTTCGCTCCCGATCCCGAAGGCGTCTGGCGCACCATCACCCGGACGGACAGCACCAGCGACTGCATCGGCGATCCGGTGGCGCCCCTTTGCGCCGTCGAGACCCATCTGGCTTGTTATCAGCGGCGCGTGCGAGATTATTGCCGCATTGCTTTCGGTCCCACTTACGACGATAGCCCTGATTATTATGTGGAGGACCCACCCTACTCGTATACCAGTTACCGCGTGATCAAAACCTGGCTCGCCGGGCCCGAGGATCTCAAGCCCAGGCCGCGTATCGGACTCTCTCGGAAGCAGGGTGATCTGATGATCGACCTCATCATCCGCGCATGCTGGCCCAAGGACATTTTCGACCCTGCCTTTTGCTCCACACCGGATGTTCCCACGACCTACACTGTTCGCCGATTCGAAAGCGGATGGGCGGTGGTCGATATCTACGTCCCCTGGCACTGATCGGGGCGTGTCTCGCAGCCTTTTTCCCGCAAATCAGGGTTTGGGAAAGCGGAAATGGTCGATGCGATTCCGATCTCCCTTGCTCAATTCCTTCTGCATCGCCTTTAAGCGCCAATCAGCAATTTGCTCGCGCACGGCCTGGCCGAACCCGGCATCTGTCATTCGTCGCATAGCGTCCAGAGTATCTTTAGGTCCGTTCTGTCCGGTCAATTTCTTCAAGCCAAGACTTTTGCGTCGTTCCGGGCTTAGGCCCTTGATCATTTCGTTCGTGGCATCCTTGATGATCCTTGCCCCGCCGTTCTGGCCGTGCCGGAAGAGGGTATCGGCGAAGGCCGCGGCGGTCTTGGGGTCCTTGATGCCTTCCAGGGCCCCGGGCCCGCCGTAGCGCTTGAGGGCGCCGTCGAAGCAGGCCCGGTAGGCCTTGGCCACTTGTTCATCGGTCATGGAGTTCACGTCGTTCACGTCCTTGAGGCTGGGCTCGATCTTCTTGATCTGTTCCAGCACTTCCGACGTGATGCCGGCGAAGGCCTGGCCCGTCTGCCTGTCCGTCTTGAAGCCCCCCTCGGCGGCGAAGGTTTCTCCCAAGGCGTTTCGCATGTTCGATTCCGTCTCGCCTTGATGTCCCATGAACCGGTCCATTTCGTCCTGGCCGACCATATCCTTCTTCCATGCCGGCACCTCGAAAGATCCGGGTTCGGGTGGAGACGGAATTTGAATCTCGTCTGATGGACCGGTTGGTTCCCCGCTTGGCTCATCAAGGGATGGCCGCGCCTCGTCCTCGGCAGGCGCACCGGTGCCGGAGTTGTCCCTGCCTCCATCACCACCGTTTAGGCTATCATTCCCCTCGCCATCGGGCAGCGGGTTGCCGCCCTCCTGGCCACCGCTATTGACGTCACTGGCCAGGAGTCGGGGGCCGTCATCCCCGGGCTCCAGCCGCCCGGGCCGGCCGATAAGGTCGGGCGGCAGGTGGCGGCCGGGATCGAAGGGGTTGCCGTCCGGGTCGCGCTCGGGGTAGCGGGGGAACCTCTCCCGCCAAAAGTCGTTAAAGGCGATCCTCCGGGCCGCGGCGAGATCGCCGGTGCGCAGGAAGCGGGCGCGCACCATCCCGGAGAAAACGGCATGATGGTCCGAGGTAGGTACGGTTTGACCCCCCTCGATCCCATCCCAACGTTCCGCCAGGAAGCGCTGGTTTTCGGCCCCGTGGTTCTCTTCCGTCATGCGCCGCTCCCGGTCCGCCATGTCGGCGGCCGAGTTCCGGGCGAGCGCGTCCCCGGCCATCTCCACGGCGCGGGCCGCGTCCACCCCAGAGTCCACCAGGCTCGCAATCAGATAGGCTTCCGTGCGCAGGCCGGGATCGAAATCCCGGGTGAGCTCGGGCGCGGCCTCGCCCAGGCGGACCAGGGCTTCCGCCGCCCGGGCCCTGATGGCGGGCACTAGGGCTGCGAGCCCGCCCCGGATCCGGCGCCTGGCCTCTTTCGGCAGCACGCCGATGCGGACAGCGAAGCCGGCCGCTTCCCCGATCCTTGTCTCGGGGTCCAGGGCCTCCAGCCCCGGCCCCACCACGCGCTCGTAATACACGTCCGCCGCCTCCCGGTCCTCGGCCGCCCCGGGATCCAGGGTGCCGCCGTCGGCCACAAGCCCCGCCACGCGCAGGACGCGCTCCCGGTCGGCCCGGGCCTCCGCGGCCCGCTTGTCCAATCGCCCTCGCATGCGGGCCTCGGCGTCTTCGTCCAGCCAGCCCTCGTCCGCCGCCCGTTTCAGGTCACCCGGTCCCGCGGTCCCTATGTCAATGGCGCGCTCCAGGCGGGCCAGGTTCTCCGCCGCCCGCCCTTGCACCCGGAGTTCCGCCTCGGCCCGGGCGTCCTCCAAATGATCTTCCGGCAATACCTTGCGATAGGGGCTGTCGGGGTCGGCCAGGAGGCCCGGGACTTCATCGGGGCTCCCCTCCACCAGAGACCCCAGGGCCGCCGACAGCACCTTCCGTTCCGTGGCCTGGACCAGGTCGCCGACCCTATGGGCCGAGATCACCCGGGCGTCGTCGTTGTCCACCACCGCGTGCACGGCGGCGGCGGCCCTGATGGCGATGGCCGGGGCCTCGTTCGGGTGCAGGCGCGCCTGGGCCGCCCAGTCGTCGGTGACGCCGGCCACCTGGCGGCGCAAGAAACCGGTGCGGGCCTCGATCTGCCTGTCCCGGGCGCGGACCCGGACCGGCTCCGCCTGGTGTTCCAGGAGATCCATCATGACCTCCCGCTCATCGGCGTCGGTGAAGACTTCCAGCGCGTCCCGTATGTGCTCGTCGAGGCGCCTGTTGACGGTATCTAAAATCCCGGCGCCGTCTTCCGGCGCCTGGTCCGCGCTTTCGGCCAGGATTTGCTCGAAAGTAAGGGCCGAGGCGGACTGGGCCCGGGCACGGCCGGCGCGCCCAAGCGCCATGTCCAGTTGCCTCTCCACGTCGTCCCGGCCGGTGGCTCCCGGGGCGAAAGGCGCGACCGCCGGGGACGCTATCGCGCCGCCGCCGGAACCGGGCAAGCCGGAGGCGCTCCTCTGCGTGGACCCTATGGCCCCGAACTCATCGGGACCTGGGATTCGAACGGCCATGAAAGATTCCTTTCTTTTGGTCATAAAAAAGCCCATTCCGGGCTGTATGGGTGAAGAAGATTGGTTTTGTTTAGGTAAAGGTTCTTAAGGCTTCCAGACCTTCGACCAATCAACCTTTTATGAAACCTTGAGCAAATCCTGACCGGCGGAAAGAAACCCCTGGGTCCGCGCCGCCCCGGCCCTGGCGCGGTTCAGGGCCGCCTGTTGTTCCAACTGGGTGGCCCTGGCCTGGCCGCGGGCGCGGATGGTTTCGGTTCCTAGCACGATCTCGTCGATCATTTGGTTGTCGGCCAGCAGCGCCGATCCGGCGAGCCGCACACCAGCCGCCGCGTTCCGCGCCCTGGAAGCTGCCAGCACCTGGCGTTGGTTGCGGCGGAAAATTTGGGCGTCCCTCTCCGCGATCTGGCGTTCCCGCGCCGCCTGCTGGCGGGCGACTTCCGCTTGGTATTTGAGGGACGCCGCCTGGGAATGGGCGGAAGTAAGCGTTCGGGCGGCACTAAGAACAAGAATGGCAGTTGAAGTCATAGTACGTACCTATAATAAGTCTCTCCTGAGTTGACGTAGTTCTTGACCGTTTCCTCGTAACGGAAGCCAAGTCTCTCGAGCCATCGCTGGCCTTTCGTGAACTTCCAATGGACCGCGGCCCAAACGCGCTTGAGGTCGTGGGTCTCCAGCACCTCCCACAATCCCTTCAGCACCGCCCTGTGGAGCACGTGGGGACGTTCACGGATGGCGTCGGAAAGCACGGACCAGGCATGGCCCTCGTCACCCTCGACCACCACCCCCGAACATCCCAGCACCACGTCCCCGTCCAGGCAGGTAAAGGCCGGACCCCGGGGCCGGTAGGAGGCAATGAATTTTTCCAGTTGTTCCGCCGTCATCACCCGCGGACGGATGCCAGCAAGGTGCTTCGGCTCGAAGGGCACGATCTCCATCAGGGGGGATCGGAGGTTTTCATCTCCGGCGCCAGGGCCAGCAACGTGAAGGGTGCCGGGTTGTCCGATTCGATGCAGATGCGCTGGTCGCGCTCGTAATCGGCGTCGAACTCGACGTGCTTCTCGCCGGTGAACAGCGGCACGGCGGTATCCATGGCGTCGCCCACCTCGCGGAAGGTCACGTCCTTGAGGTTTTCGGTGTTGGGGCCGATCTTGCACGCGGCCGAATCCAGAAGCACCAACGTCACGCTCGATATGCGCTTGACCTTGCCCAAGGCCGTGCCCGACGCGGTGCCGGACGTGAACTTGAGGCTTTCGAACTGGTGGGTGTAACCGAGGCCAGCCGTCACTCGGCCCGCCTTGTAATCCAGCGTAATTGCGCCCGAGCTCACCGTCTTGTCCGGGTGCACCGCGCCGTCGGCCAGAACCTTGAGTGTCTCGCCTTCCAGGTGGACCAGGCCCGAGACCGTCGCCACCTTCTTCCGGGCCTTTCCACCCGAGATGTAGGTGGTGAAGCCGGTTCCGTCTATATCGGCATCATTCAGGTCCGTGAGCTCGAAGGTGTCGTTTGTCTTGTTGGCAATTTTGTAAGTGATGCCGTTCAGTTCGGTCATGCCCCGGACCTCGGCGATCTCCACCTCGTCGCCATCCGCGAACCCGTGCGCCGTCGCCGTGACAACGATGGGATCGGCCGCCGTGGCGCCGGAAATGGCGACGGGGGAATCAAGCGTCAGGCACGAATCCACGAAGTAGGCGTCCTTCTGGGCCTCCAGCATGGCTGCTTCCCATGCGGCGTCGCTTGCATAGTCGTGGCGGAAGGGTCCCTCGAAGGACCTTTCCAAGACTTCCACGAAGCGCTTGGTGCCGCCGTTGATGGTGCGTTTGACGATCACCCACAGTTCGTCCCGCTCCGTCGAATCCTGGACCTGGCCGGGCCCGTCAGTGCCGGGAATGGCGGTCACCGTCTCGACCCGGGCGCAGCCGCCATCGCACACGCCGCCGAGTTCTGTCCGCCCCCAGCCGACCACGTCCTGGCCCCGCCGGTAGGTCATGCCGATCATCACGCCGTCGGCGCGGACGCAGTGGATTATGGACTCGGGTTCCTGCTGGTAGGCGATCTCGTTAATGCCGCCGTAGGTTATGTGGTCGGACAACACCGTCATGTCCGGCGCCCGATACCCGTCGGCCTCGAAGCTGTAGGTAAACTCGCGGACCTTGCGCTTGGCCTTCTGCAGGAACAGCACAACGGACCCCACGCGCACCGGCATCACGTCGGCGGACCCATGGGTGGTGTGGCGTTTTACGTCGATGTCCGTCGGCGTGATGACGGGCCCGTCGGAGACCACCACCCACTCGCCGCCCGTGGTCCCGATGACCAGTTGCTGGCCAGGACTCATCCAGAGGATGGCGTTTACCTCCTCCGCGGCGAAGGTATAGTCGAGCGCGTCGTCATCCTCCACGATGTCGCCGGAGTCGTAGGAATCGGCCCGCATGTTCTCTATGTCGGCGGATTGTGACAGCCAGAACGACTGGGGCTGGTCGGACGTGCGGGCTGCGGCCAGCCGTTGCTCGAAGAACCCGACGGTGGCCGGATAGCCGGTGGTCTGGGACCATGAGCCCAAGCGCCATTTGGCCGATGCGGTCGTGGCGTTGAAATTTCTTTTCACGTCGGCGGTAACGTGGGTTGTGTCGGTGAAGGCCGTGATCACGGCGTATCCCGGTTCGTT